>CALZHX010000166.1 GCA_945787435.1 uncultured Woeseiaceae bacterium | reverse complement strand
GAAGTCCCTGAGCATGAGCGTGTCGCCCTGGTCCGCCCAGATATTCCATGGCGGACCGAGTGTCCGATTGACGCCGACCATGACGATGGGCAGCCGGTAGTAGCCGGTCACCATGACGTTTTCCGCCATGTAGGCCAGGCCATTAGCTGAGCTTGCCGTAAAGGCTCGGGCGCCGCTCATCGACGCGCCCATGGAAACGGCCATCGCGCTGTGTTCACTCTCCACTGGAACGACACGTCCCTTGATGAACGGAAACTTCGCGACGTACTCGACGATCTCGGTCTGCGGTGTAATCGGGTAAATTCCGCATGCAGCGCCACGGGCCGTTCGGTTTGCCTCACCGGCAGTACTTAATGCGTAGCCAGCGGCGTGGTTTCCAGTGATGACTTGTACAGACATTGTCAATCTCCGTCGCGGCTACAAGTGGCTCATGAAGATGACGTTGCGCGGGCACTCTGCCACGCACACGCCGCAGCCCTTACAGTACGAATAGTCGAACTCGAGGCGGTGACCTACACGCTTCAACACACCCTCCGGACAGTAGGTGCAGCAATAGTCGCACTCGTTGCAGACGCCGCAAGAAAGGCACCGACCTGCCTCGGCAGTGTCATCGAGGCCCATGTGTACTTCGTCGAACGTCGAGCGTCGTTCAGCGACGTCGAGCGTCTCGCCCTCTTTTGCAGGGTGGCGTTCGAACAGGTGTAGCTTCATCGCATCTGCCCGAATGACTTCGTCACGCCAGACATCGACGTCGCGCAATGCTTCTGCGTGCTCGGTGATGCTCACGTGCTCGCCACTTAACACGTTGTGAATGTGTACGGCTGAGCGCCGGCCGCTGCCAATCGCGCCGGCTACCGTTCCGTCACCCGTGGCCAGGTCGCCGATAGCGAACACCGGCGTCTCCAGCAGACCAAGAAGTTGACTGTCTTCTCTGACCTCCGTGCCTTCCGGGAACACCGACATGTCGGGTGACTGGCCGAGTGCGAGAATGACCCGGTGGCAGGCGAGTTCGAAATCAGAGTCCGGGATCTCTACCGGCGAACGACGGCCGGACTCGTCCGGCTCGCCAAGTTGCATGCGTCGGCAGGCCAGTCGGTAGTGCCGCCGGATACCGTCGCTTGGCTCTTCGTGCAAGGCAAGGGGTTGCGTAAGGTAGTCGATTACAACGCCTTCCTCGATGGCATCGTCGATTTCTTCGGCTATGGCCGGCATTTCCTTACGGGTCCGCCGATACAAGACGCGCACGCTCTCCGCACCGAGACGCATGGCCGAGCGAGCAGCATCCATTGCTGTATTGCCACCGCCGATGACGACAACATCCTCGCCGTCAACGCGCACGCTTTCACGATTTACATGATCGAGAAAATCGATGCCCTGAACGACAGCTTCAGCGGTGTCCAATCCCAGTCGCAGGTCTCGCTGCTCCTGCAAACCGGTCGCCACCAACACAGCGTCATGTTCTCGCGCTAACTTAAGCAGTGTTTGCCGACTAATCTCGTGATCTGTCTCAACAGCTACACCCAAAGAGAGAATGCGGTCGATCTCCTGTGCGACCACTTTCTCCGGCAGCCGAAACTCGGGAATGCCGGTTCGCAACAGGCCGCCGATCTCGGGTCCTGACTCGAACACCTTGACTCGATAGCCAAAGCGGGCGAGATGATATGCCGCGGTTAGTCCGGCGGGTCCCGATCCTACGATCGCCACGCGCTCACCGCGTTCCGCGGCGGGTTCAAGTGCTACCTGTCCATGATCACCGGCGTAACGTTCCATCTGTCGCACATTAACCGCGCCGTCAATTTCGATACGGTTGCAGGATTCCATGCAGGGAGCGGGGCAGGCCCTCCCGCAGATCGATGGGAACGGAGTGCTGCGCAACAGGATTTCCAGCGCCTTGTCAGTCTCTTTATTTGCCAGGGCATTGAGAAATCCCTGCACATCATTGCCTGCCGGGCAGATGTGGTTGCAGGGCGGGATCATCTGTTGTCGGTGCGGCTGCTCGCTCGCCCATTGTCCGGTCTTGATTCCCGGCATTGCCGAACCAGCTCCCTGCAGGAAGCTGGGGCCACGACCCATGTTGGGTGGTGTGATCTGGTCTACGGCCGCTCCGATGTTGTGAGGCGATTCAAGAAGCCCGACGTCCTTGTAGGCACGCTCGGCAGCAATCAGGTTTGCCCCTTTAAAGCCAAGATGCTCGAGCGCAGCAGTAACTTCCTCAAGAGGAAATCCCAGCATTTTGCCTGCGGCGCCGGCCAGGGCGGTATTGACGATGGGCACACTGCGAGTACCCAGGTTGTTGTCACGCGCAATAGTAGTTGCATCGACAGTCGCAAGACGACTACGGGGAAACTGCTGTGCAAATTCGTCGGGCCGTTGCGGCGAGTTAATCAGTATCCAGCCGCCTGCTTTGAGCCCCGCCATGATCGCCGTTCCAACCAGCGTCGGATCCAGCACAATGACGTGACTCGGCTCATAGATCAGGTTGCGATTGGTAATAGGTTCGTCGGAGTAGCGGCAGAAGGCCTGTATCGGTGCGCCAGAACGTTCGGCGGCATACAGGCCGAATGCTTGAACTGACAGGCCTTGCAGGAATCGCGACGTGGCTATGAGCTTCGCCAGGGTGACACCACCCTGTCCGCCGCGCCCGTGTATTCGGATTTCTATCATTGCATCACCCACGGGTGATCTCTCGCCCGCGCCTACGTCCATGCGTGCTGATACGAGGAGTGATTTAGCGACTTGAATTATAGATATTTCCGGCGCTTACCCGAATAAGTAGATTCCGACCAAATCTAGGTGAAAGCTCAGTTAAGCGGGTAGTGGCCGAACTCTTCCACGGCATCCACCATGGCCAGGACATTCTCAGGCGGCACGTCGTTCATCACCGTGTGCACTGCGCTGATCATGCAACCACCTCCAGGGCCAAGAATCTGCATGACTCTCCGCACTTCGTCGCGGACCTCTTCTGCAGTGCCAAAGGGGAGGATACGGTGCGCATCTATGCCGCCACAAAACGTTATGTTCTTCCCGAAGCGTTTCTTGAGGGAAGGGAGGTCGGACATGCAGCGCCCGGACGTTTGGATGGGGTTCAGGATATCGACACCAATTTCAACAAAGTCGTCGATCAATGGCGCAACATCACCGCAGGAGTGAAAAAGCACCTTGGCTTTGGTCCGGGCCTTGATAAAGCTGATGAAGTCGGCATGAATTGGCTTGAGAATCTCGCGATACATTTTCGGCGAAATAATCAGACTATTCTGCGTTCCCAAATCATCGCCGATTTTTATGATATCGACATTATCCCCAAGCTCCTCCAGGAATCGTTCCATTAGCTGTTTGCAGTGCACTGCAATTCTTTCCAACAAGGCGCGTGCAAAGTCCGGGCTCCTGGCCATATTCATCAGGAATGGCTCCATTCCCTGCATGGCGTTTGCTCGCTCAAAGGGAAACAGGAGCCAGGGAGTTGCCAGGATCGCATACTGATCCTCTTCAGCGAGTTCCTTGGCGGTTTCACGCACATGGGCGATACGGGTTGGGTCAGTCATATCGGGCCAACCCAAATAAGAATCGAGGTCTTCAACGGTTTGGGCGTCCGGAAGAGGGTGGACGCTGGGGAACCAGTCCCCGGGAACGATCTCTGTCTGCCCGCTACCCCAGGAATCGATGCACTCACTGTGCGGGTCGCGTTCACGATTTCGCTTTCTTGTTGCCTCAGGCTCCAGGTCAAGTACGCCACGGACGTCACTGTGCAGTCGATGCATCGTGTCCTCGTCAATGTCGGCGGTTCCCAGTTCAGGCCAGTCGTAGATGTAGTTGTCGGGCGCTTGAACACCGATGATCTTTTTAATGGCCCGATAAGGCTTCATCTTGATGCCGGTGGCATTGCTGACTCCAATGACCAGAGGAACACGATCAGGCTGCTCGTGATTGATGGCGGTCAGTACGCGTTCCCGGGAAGTCAGTGGCATCTTTTGCCTCCTTGAGATGTGAGCTTATTAGCCCGAGTCGGGTCCTCCCATCCGCAGATCTACGCATGTGGTAAATGCCGGGTCGAACGAGCGCTGTTTGTGACAGTGGACGTCGCCTATGTATAAGCCAGAATTGTCACGTTCTGGCCAATTGGCGGATACTGATACTTGAGAAAGGCACAACCAGCTAAAGCTGGTGACGCAAAGCCACGGGTCCTCGCTTCCTCCGAGAAGCCAATCCGACCTCCCGAAGGACCCACGATCGCCGGGCTGCCAGCAATGGAACAGCAAGGAGGTCGATCATGAAGCTTCGCACTATATCCATTATCTTTGTCGTCGCAATTCTTGGTCTATGCGTCTCTGCAAATGCCGATGGATTTCGGCCGGAGTCCGATCTCGCCGTCTCATTCGTCAATGAAGTCGCTACTGCCGAGATCGCTGTATTTCCGACCATCATACGTTCTCCCAGTATTTCGAGGTATTCCAGGGCGTCGCAGACACTCGCCATAGACTCCCTGAATCGAAATGGATTTGGGGCCCCCCGACCGGCAGGACTTCAGTTCTACCTGGGGGATCCATCAGGGCAGTCGCAATTCGAGTTCTTTCAAAATGCCATGCAGGCGATTGGCGAGCAGGTTGAAGACGTCGATGATGCCGTTGACTACATCTTAGTCCTGGAAGTCCTCTTTGGGCCGCGTACTAAGGGAGTTACCGAGGTATTCGGAATCCACGTTTACGTGCTCGACTCGGCCGGGGCAAACGCGTTCTCTTTCCTTCTCAACTCGCATCACGAGTCGTTTTCTGACGCCAGGCTTCGCACGTCCAGAGATTCTGCCAAAAGCAAGGAGCAACTTGCCATTAAGAGTACGACAATCGCCATGAATGCGCTGAAGGCGCAAATCGGCCACTGTCAGGAGTGCGTTGCGCGGTCTGCGAATACGGAGTCTGCGGTGATCCAGGCTGGTGTTCTTCTTGATTTTGAATCCGAGTTGCCCGCAGGTACCGACAGCTATGGAATCCCGGTTGGTTTTTCCACCTTCGGTGATGACAAGAGTTCCGCCCGACTTTCGACGACGGTCAGCCATCCGCCACGGCCGGGAGAAGTTGCTGGCAACAGCGTTCTGCAACTTGATTTGGACGTCGCTATCTGGGCGGGTGTTTTGCACCGTGTCGAGAACGAGGCGGCCGATCAATGGATCACGCATGACTGGAGTGCCGCCGACGGTTTCAGCTTGTGGCTGTATGGCAACAATACCGGTGCGCAGCTCTATATTGACGTTCTTGACAACAGAAGTTTGTGCTCGACGTTCGATGACGCTGAACGCTACAGGTACGTGTTCCGGGATGACGTTGCCGGATGGCGATTTGTTACCGTCAGGTTTGAGGAACTTGGTCGTAAGGATGTCGGTAACGACGCGCCCGAAGACGGTCTGGGCCTGGTTAAAGTTCACGGGTGGGCTTTTGGTGCTCTAAAGACCGGTGGCTCCAGGACTTATTACATCGATGACCTTCGGCTGTGGAGCAAGTCGTCCGAAGTTACAGCACCGGGACAAGGACCAATTTCACACTGACTGTTCCCGGCCACGTTCCGGGTCTTACTTGTGAGATGCTAGAGTTTGTGCCGGCCGGTTCTGATCCAGGCAGGTGTCAGAAAGCGGTAGTGTGTAACGGGAGGAACTCTATGCGTGGCCTGAAGGGTAAGAACGTAGTAGTAACGGGCGGGGCGAGCGGCATAGGCCAGGCTACTGCGGCGCGATTCCTGGAAGAGGGCTGCGCCGTTTGCGTTGTCGATCGTAGTGCGGAGGCACGAAGTCGGGTTGCCGGGGAGTTGCCTGACCTTGCCGCAGTGATTGACGCTGACGTATCTGACATGGACCAGGTGCGCATTGCGTTTCAAGAAGCAATTGAAAGTATGGGATCGGTCGACGTGCTGATCAACAACGCCGGCATCAGCATTCGCCACGACTTTCTCGACATTACGTCTGAGGAATGGAACACCGTGCTCAAAGTAAACCTCACCGGCGTATTTAACATGGCGCAAACAGCCGCGCGCCACATGATGGACAAAGGTTCGGGTGTGATCATTAACACAGCCTCTACGGCCGGGAACATTGGTTACCCCCATTACGCCGACTACAGCGCCAGCAAAGGAGGCGTTATTGCGCTGACCCAGGCGATGGCACTTGAGTTGGCTCCGACTGTCCGGGTGAATGCGATTTCTCCCGGCTATGTGCTGACGCCGATGCAACATGCGGAATATTCGGACGAAATGCTGGACGCTGTGAATCGTAAAATTCCTATGGAACGACACGCGAAACCTGAAGAGATTGCTGCGCTTTTCGCTTTCCTTGCATCCGAAGATGCTGCGTTTGCCACCGGCCATGTTTACGTCATGGATGGTGCAGAGACCACGGGCGGGCTGTGCAGCCAATGGAGTCATGAATGAGACTCGGAGGAAAAGTAGCGCTGATAACCGGTGGTACCTCAGGAATCGGTAGCGCCACGGCCATGCGTTTCGCGAGCGAGGGCGCGGCAGTCGCTATTACCGGTCGTAACTCTGAGCGTGGTGAGCAGGTTGTTCAGGACATTGTCGCGAAGGGTGGCGTTGCACTCTTTATACGTTCGGACGTTCGCAGTTCCGATGATTGTCGTCACGCCGTCGATCAAACGCTCGAGCGTTTCGGCAAGATCGACGTGCTATTCAACAATGCCGGAGTATTTCATCCGAAGAGCATTCCGGAGTGCACGGAAGAAGAGTGGGACGAGACTATTGATTCAAGTCTCAAAGGCGCTTTTCTGATGTCGAAGTACGTACTCCCCTCTATGATTGAGCAAGGCAGCGGTTCGATCATTCATACAAGCTCTGGCTGGGGGATCCTCGGCGGCGACAAGGCGGCTGCGTACTGTGCGGCCAAGGGCGGGTTGATCGTCATGGCCAAAGCCATGGCGATCGACCATGGACCCGACGGCATACGCGTGAACTGTGTCTGTCCGGGTGATGTGTTGACACCCATGCTTCCTGACGATGCCAAAAAGCGTGGGATGTCATGGGATGACTACGCTGTCGGTGCTGCGGATCGACCGCTCGGTCGCATCGGTACAGCGGAGGACATCGCAAACGCCGTGTTGTACCTGGCATCCGACGAGTCGTCATTTGTGACCGGCGAGGCGCTGGTCGTTGACGGCGGAGGGGTTGCCGGATAGAAAAAGCCCCGCCAAGGTGGCAGGGCTTTCGTCTTAATGCAGCGGCCGGTCGATATTTACTCGAAGCGTTCACCGACCGGAACCATGACGTGAATTAACGGTGTATCACCCCACATGACGTAGGGGCCGCCGGCGTTCGGGTCACGATTTACACCATCTAACATGCCGCATGGCAGCAGTAACATCAGGTGCGGTCCTTCCTGCACCCAGGTACCTTCGCTCTGGTCAGTTGCGGCGGGGTCGTCATTGTTGACCATGGCATCGCCCTGCAACATATACGAATAGCCCACTACATCAGTTGTGAAAGCTGCTCCTTCTCCGGCTGCCTTCATCCACGCCATCCACACCGCATCGTTACACATGGGGTGCTTGTCTCCAGGGATAAGGCCTACGCCAGGAATGCAGGTCCAGCCGTTTGATCCTTCACGCAGGATCGTTCCGTCGACGTCCATGATCGTGGCGTCTGCAGAGATGCTGTTCGGTGCTGCTGACATGGCACGTGCAATCTTGGCGTCTTTTGATTCTTGTTCCTCAGCTACAGCTACTGAGACGAAAGAAAGACAGACGGTTAACGCTAGTGCGGAAGAAATCAGGAATCGTACTCTTGATATTACTGTCATTGATGAACCCCCAAAACTGTTAATTATTATATTTATGACGCTTTCT
>CALZHX010000165.1 GCA_945787435.1 uncultured Woeseiaceae bacterium | reverse complement strand
CAGCGGAATTCCTTCGCAAGTCGGGTCAGGCGAAGGCTGACAAGAAAGCAAGCCGTGTCGCCGCCGACGGTCGCGTCGTTATTGCTCAGGACGGCAGTAACGTCGTTATTGTTGAAGTGAATTCGGAAACCGACTTCGTCGCTAAAGACGAGAATTTCGCGTCATTTGCCGAGGCGGTTGCCGCAGCGGCGCTGGCGTCGGGCGCGACTGATGTCGATGCCCTGGCGGGCGTGAAACTCGAAGACGGACGTAGTGTCGAAGAAGCGCGCACCGAGTTGATTGCCAAAGTTGGCGAAAACATCGGCGTGCGGCGTTTCGAATCAGTCTCCTCAGGCGGCGTCATCGCAGCGTATACGCACGGAGCGCGCATCGCGTCAGTGGTCGCCCTCGAAGGCGGTGACGAAGGGCTGGCTCGCGACATAGCAATGCATGTCGCTGCTATGAATCCGCAATACGTTGCCGAGTCTGACGTTCCGGCCGACATGCTCGAGAGAGAGCATCGGATCGAGACGGAAAAAGCACAGAGCTCCGGCAAACCGCCGGAGATCATTGAGAAGATGGTCACAGGTCGCGTCAACAAGTTTCTCAAGGAAATCACTTTGCTTGGGCAGCCATTCGTTAAAGACGACAGCGTCACAGTCGGCAAATTGCTGGACGGCGCCAGTGCAAGGATTACTGCCTGTGTTCGTATGGAGGTCGGTGAGGGTATCGAGAAGAAAGTCGATAACTTCGTCGAAGAGGTGATGGCGCAGGTCAAAGGCGCCAGTTGAGGTTCCTCTCTTAACTCTTTGATTTGATAGAGACTACCCATTGCGAATACGCTAGAATTAAGCGCCGCCCTGACATCAGGACAAAGAAGGTCAAACCATGAGTGACTCACCGGTTCAATACCGTCGCGTTTTGCTGAAACTGAGTGGCGTGGCGTTAATGGGAGTAGTGGATTACGGCATAGAGCCCACCGTCATTCAGCGTCTGGCTGCGGAAATCGCAACGGCGCGTGAAAAAGGCGTCGAAATTGCCATCGTCATAGGTGGCGGCAATATCTTTCGTGGCGCAGGGCTCGCCAGGGCCGGCATGGACCGCGTCACTGGCGACTATATGGGTATGCTGGCTACTGTCATGAACGCGCTGGCGATTCAGGACGCGTTGGAATCGCACGGCGTGTTTGCCCGTGTAATGTCTGCTTTGCAAGTTCACGAAGTCTGCGAGGACTATATTCGCCGGCGCGCCGTGCGCCACCTTGAGAAGGGCCGTGTCGTCATCCTGGCGGCCGGTACCGGTAACCCTTTCTTTACGACCGACACCGCGGCAAGCCTGCGGGCGATCGAGATCGGTGCCGATGTGCTGCTCAAGGCGACGAAGGTTGACGGTGTCTACGATGCGGACCCGGTAGGCAACCCCGATGCGACGCGCTATGACACCGTTTCCTTTGACACCGTATTGACTGACAAACTAATGGTCATGGACGCAACAGCAATCGTAATGTGTCGTGATAACGAATTGCCACTGCGTGTATTTGATCTGACCCGGGCTAACGCACTGGTACAGGCCATGTCGGGTGACGACATCGGCACGCTGGTGACAGCCTGATTACACTCAAGAAGAGGGTTTAGACGTGCTGGATGAGATCAAGAAAGATGCAAGCGAGAGGATGGTCAAAAGTGTAGCGTCGCTTAAGCAGGACCTGACCAAGATCCGCACGGGCCGTGCCCATACGAGCTTGCTGGATCACATAACGGTTGACTATTACGGTTCGCAGGTTCCGTTGAACCAGGTATCGAACGTTAATGTCGAGGACTCGCGTACGCTGACGATAACGCCGTGGGAAAAGGAGATGGTCCAGGTCATCGAGAAGGCCATCATGAACTCGGACCTCGGTCTGAATCCGCAGTCGGCGGGGACTGTCATTCGCGTGCCGTTGCCGGCCCTGACTGAAGAGCGTCGCAAGGACATGATCCGCGTCGTGCGCAACGAGGCCGAAGGCGGGCGCATCGCCGTGAGAAATATTCGACGCGACGCGATCCACGATGTCAAAGACCTGCTTAAGGAAAAAATGATTGGCGAAGACGATGAACATCGCGCCGAAGACGAGATCCAGGTCATTACCGACAAACACATTGCACAGATCGACGAGTTGCTCGCTGACAAGGAGAGCGAGCTGATGGAAATCTAGAAAAGACTCATCGGAGATTCTTGTCTTTTTCAATGGCCGCTAGCGACAACATACCGACTCACATCGCCGTCATAATGGACGGGAATGGTCGTTGGGCGAGACGGCGAGCGTTGCCACGTCACGCCGGACACCGCTCCGGCGTTGGTTCGGTACGAAAGATTGTCGAGCTGGCTGCCGAAAAAGGCGTCAAATACCTGACTCTCTTCGCGTTCAGTAGTGAAAACTGGGCAAGGCCGCGTGAAGAAGTCAGCAAGCTTATGAGTCTTTTTTTTGAGGCGCTGCAACGAGAAGTCGAGGAGCTGCATCGTAATAATGTAAGGCTTGAGTTCATTGGCGCCCGCGAGCAACTTCAAACCGGGTTGATCGAGAAGATCGCCGCGGCCGAAGCGCAGACAGCCGGTAATACGGGTCTGCGGCTCATTGTTGCCGTCGCTTATGGCGGCCGTTGGGACATTGTGCGCGCAACGCAGTCGCTGGCGGGCAAAGTAGCTGCCGGGGAGTTGGACGTTAGAGACATTGACGACGAGGCGATTGCCGCGGAGTTACAGCTAACAGGCGTACCGGATCCCGATTTGTTGGTTCGAACCGGGGGGGAGCAGCGAATCAGCAACTTCCTGTTGTGGAATCTGGCTTATGCGGAGCTGTATTTTTGCGACACGCTTTGGCCGGACTTCGGCGACAAGGATTTTGACGATGCGCTTGCATTTTACGCTGTGCGGCAACGCAGGTACGGGCACACGGGTGACCAGGTAGGAGCAGTCAACTGATGAAACAACGCATCATTACGGCGGTAATCGCACTGCTCGCGCTGATGCTGGTGTTGTTCTACGTGCCCAACGAGGTGGCGCTGGTCGTCATCGTCGCCGTCATGCTGGGTGGTGCCTGGGAATGGTCCGCATTTCTCGGTACACGGGGTAATGGGATGCGTGTGGTGTATGTCGTAATTGTCGGTGCCCTGATGGCTTCGGTTTCGTATTTCAGTGTTGACGCGGCGCTCATATTCAAACTGTCACTGGTCTCGTGGGTAGCCGCGTTAGTCTGGACATTCTTCTTTCCGACACCGGTTCCAACGGCATTACGCTGGCTCGCCGGAGTCCTGGTGCTCGTGCCCCTGTACCTCGCACTGGTTGTTCTTTACAACATGGCGCCCGCGCTGCTGCTGTTTGCACTACTTATCGTCTGGGTTGCCGACACTGGCGCTTATTTCGCCGGCAGGTTTCTGGGGCGTGTGAAACTAGCGCCCGATATCAGCCCTGGCAAGACATGGGAAGGCGTCATCGGCGGTCTGGTGGCGGTCGTGCTGCTGGTATTAGTGAAGTCGATGTGGGCGGAAACCGATCTCTCTGTACTCATTCCGTTTTGCCTGGCCGTTGCCTGTCTTTCCGTTGTCGGCGATTTGACCGTCAGTATGTTCAAGCGTACAGCCGGCGTTAAAGACAGTGGAAGCCTGTTTCCGGGCCACGGTGGGGTGCTCGATCGCATCGACAGTGTTGCTGCCGCGGCGCCCTTGTTCGCATTGGGCGTCAGCTGGGTGGGGCTGAGCTGATGAGTCGTTCAGTCGCCGTTCATTTTTCCCGCCCCACACTGTGGGGAACTGAGAGCATTACTCTCAGTCAACACTATGCTATGCGGCTTATGACGACAGGAATGACATGCCATGGGTGATGCATTGACGAATCTGCTCGCCTTCGTCGTCGCGATCAGCGTTCTCGTTGCGATTCACGAGTACGGGCATTACATCGTCGGGCGGTGGGCGGGAATGAAAGTGCTGCGCTTCTCGATCGGATTTGGCAAGCCGATCTGGAGTTGGGTGCGCGGTGCCGATAAGACGGAATACTGCATCTCTGCGATCCCGCTGGGCGGCTATGTTCGTTTTCTCGATGGGCGTGAAGGGCCGGTAGCGCCTGAAGACGAAGGGCGTGCCTTCAATCACCGCCCCATCCCGGCGCGTATTGCGGTGTTG
>CALZHX010000164.1 GCA_945787435.1 uncultured Woeseiaceae bacterium | reverse complement strand
GGCATCACAACCATTACCAGGATTTCCCCGGCCGTGAAGTCGAAATCAACACCGAGCGTGTGAACCAACGTTACGATGACGCCAGCGAGCGACACGATGAACAAGTAGGTTGCAGCGGATTTTCTTAGCAGGAGAAGAAGGCCACCGAGAGCGCCTACGATGACAGCGATTGCAAATGCTGCGGTGGCCCATGCGGGACGGCCCTGAATAATTGCGCGTTCGGACTCACGGTATGCATCGAGCATATCCGGGTTCATCTGCATGAAGAAATTGACGGAACCCAACACATTCCAGATTAGCGCGATCGCGCTAATCACCCAGAAGCCCCAGTGAATACGGGTAACAGCCTTATCGTTCAAGCTACTCTCCTGATGTCAGAGGCGCATTAATATCGAACCCCAGGTGAACCCACCACCGAAGGCTTCCATCAACACCAGTTGGCCCTTCTTGATGCGGCCATCGCGTATGCCGACATCGAGCGCCATGGGCACGGATGCGGCCGAGGTATTGCCGTGATCCTGAACCGTCACAATGACTTTTTCCATTGGCAGGTTGAGGCGTTTCGCTGTCGCCTGGATTATACGAATATTTGCCTGGTGCGGGATTAGCCAGTTGAGTTCATCCTGAGACACACCGGCCTTTTCAAGCACCTCTGTTGCAACGTTGCCAAGAGTCTTGACCGCAACCTTAAACACCTCGTTGCCCGTCATCATGATCGCGGCTTCGTCGGTGCCCGCTTTGTGAAGATCCTTCGACGCACCGACAGGGTAATAGAGCAAGTCTTTGTACTGGCCATCAGCGCCAAGATGTGTCGCGATGATGCCGGGCTCGTCAGACGGTTTCAGGATGACGGCACCCGCACCATCGCCAAATAGCACACAGGTGTTGCGGTCACTCCAGTCGACGAGCTTTGTGATGCACTCTGCACCAACAACGAGGATACACTTGGCCTCCCCGGCTCTCATAAACTTGTCGGCAATCGACAGCCCGTAGATAAAGCTCGTGCAGGCTTCCTCGGTAGCGATACATGGGCACGCAGGAATGCCGAGGCGGTGCTGAACGAGCGTCGCCGCATTAGGAAATATCAAATCGGGCGATGTCGTGCCGATTACAACCATGTCAACGTCGGTCGGCACGATGCCTGCATCGTCCATCGCGGCCTTCGCCGCCTCGACGCACATATCGGAAGTCGTTTCGTCGGGTGCAACACAATGCCGGCGCTCGACACCCGTACGCGTGCGGATCCACTCGTCGTTCGTGTCGACGATCTTTTCGAGATCGAAGTTGGTCAGGATCTTCTCAGGCAGGTAACGCCCGGTTCCGACAATCTTCGAGTACGTCATGCAGCTTCCTTTTGTAGCAGCTTCCCGATCTGCTCTGGCACCTGTTTTTGTACTTCGACAACCGCCGTTGTGATCGCATGAAGAAACGCATACGAATCAGCGCTGCCGTGACTCTTGACAACAATACCATTTAGGCCGACGAGAGTCGCACCGTTGTATTCCCGCGGGTCCATGCGCCCCTTGAGGTGCTTCAATACCGGTCTCGCCAGCACCGCCTGGAACTTTGAGAACAGGTTGCGCGTAAATGCGCGCCTCAGGTAGTGGGCAGCGAGGCCAACAGTGCCTTCCATTGTTTTCAACGCGACATTGCCAGTGAATCCATCAGTAACGACAACGTCTGCCTTGCCCGAAAACAACGCGCTACCTTCGATGAAGCCGACATAGTTGAGTGAACTTGCATTGAGCATCGCCGCGGCATCCTTGACCGTGTCGTTGCCCTTGGTGTCTTCGGCACCAATATTGAGCAGCGCAACGCGCGGGTTCCTGATGCCGGTGATGTCTTCGGTAACGATCGACCCCATGACCGCAAACTGGAACAAGTGATCGGCAGTGCAAAGGGTATTGGCGCCAAGGTCGAGCATGTGCAACGTGCCGCCTTTCGCCGGCAACTCGGTGATGATCGCCGGTCGGTCGATACCGGGCAGCATCTTGAGCACGAATTTCGCAGTCCCCATCAATGCGCCGGTGTTACCCGCACTGACGCAGGCCTGCGCCCTGCCTTCCTTGACGAGGTTGATGGCCACACGCATCGAGGAGTCTTTCTTTTTGCGCATCGCATCAACTGGCGAGTCAGACATTTCGACGACTTCGCTGGCGTGCACAATCGTCAGGCGCGGTTCGTCACCAACGATGCGCGTGACGTGTCCCTGCAACTCTTTTTGGTCGCCGACGAGCAGCAGTTCAAGTTGTGAGTGCTTGCGCAATGCCTGGTCGGCCGCGCGCACGACAACCTCGGCGCCGAGGTCGCCGCTCATTGCATCAATGGAAATAATCGAGTGTGTCGCCACAGACAAGCAGGTCGTTAATCAACACGACCTGTTTTTGAGTGGATTTACTCGTCTTCGTCGTCGATGATTTCAGGCTGCGTGACAACCTGCTCGCCGCGGTAGAAACCGTCGGGCGACACGCGATGCCGCAGGTGCGTCTCACCCGACGTCGGGTCAACCGACAGAGCGGGTTTCTTTACCTTATCATGCCCGCGGCGCATGCCACGCGTTGACGGGGTCCTGCGACTTTTTTGAACAGCCATTTCTCTCTCCTCAATTCTCTCTTTCCATTTGCGATTTCAAGGCCGCAAACGGTCGTGTCTTGTCACCGGGCTCTGACACTTTCTCACCCGGGCCGCGACATACGTCATCATCGACATGCATCGCAGCGTACGGCATCGCCATGATCAGCGCTTCTTCAACGAGATCCAACGGCCGAAACGTATCCTTATCGAGCTCCCAGATCTCCAGATCGTCGTCGCTCATACCTGCCGACTCAGCGTCGCCAAGCAGTAGCCGCAGATCCGCCGCAAGCGGCATTTCAAACGGCTCCAGGCAACGCTGACAAACGGCATCAGGCGTCGCCGTGACCCTGCCCTCGAGCATCGGCAGTTCGTTCTGCGCATCAGCAAAACTGAAGCTCAGACGGCCCGAAACCAACGAATCGCGCCAGCCGGACGGGAGTTTATCAGGGTCCAGTGATTCGAGATCACCCTGGACAATTGCTGCCAGTCGCTCAAAATCACCAATTCTCTCTGAAAATTCAATGACTTGACCGCTCGCCGCCAGTTCCAGCGGAGTGCGGCGATCTCGCAGCGGATTGCCCATGGCGCGCGCATGATAAGTACCTCCAGAGCCACTGTCAAAGTGCACGGCAAGGAAATTATCGGTTCTGGGCGATAAAGCGGTTAAACTCACGCTTTTCGGCCCCAAGCAATTGATTTTATGCAAAATCCTTCCGCTCCTTCGATTGTCCTCGCATCGGCCTCACCGTACCGGCGGGAATTGCTCGACCGCTTCCTCGATGACTACCAGTCCGTCTCACCTGACATCGACGAGAGTAATCCGGACGGGCTGAGCGGAAAGAAACTGGCGCGCCAGCTGGCGCGGCAGAAGGCCGAGACCGTGTCTAGAACGGCACGTGACTCCCTCATCATCGGGGCCGACCAGCTGGCCGTGCTTGATGGCCAGGTGCTTGGCAAACCCGGCGACCACCAGAAAGCGGTCGAACAATTGATGGCCGCCTCCGGGCAGACCGTTACGTTTCGTACGGCAGTGTGCATTCTCGATCCGGTTGGCCGGGCGCGCTACGAGCATACCGACAAGACCACGGTACGCTTTCGCCAGTTCGACCGGCGGCTCGCCGAAACCTACCTGCGACATGACGAACCGTATGACTGCGCTGGCAGCTTCAAAATCGAGGGTGCGGGTTTTGTCTTATTCGAGTCGGTCAAAACGGATGACCCAACGGCGCTCATCGGACTGCCGATGATCTGGGTCTCTGATGTACTCCTTGAACTCGACTACTTGCTGTCCTGAATTTTCGGGACACCGACAGCCAGGAACCGCTCAAGATCGTCAGAAAGCGGTGTCGTGAAATGATGCTCGTTACCGCTGTCGTCTGGGAATGCAATCGACTGTGCGTGCAGGAACAGGCGCTTTAGACCGAACTTCTTCGCCCGGCGATTCTCGTCCTCGTCGCCGTAGCGCTCGTCGCCCAGGATCGGAAACTCAAGCGCCTGCAGGTGCACACGAATCTGGTGTGTGCGGCCGGTCTGTGGCGCACACAGTAACAGGCTGTACTTGCCAAAGGTCCGCGACAAGCTGACACGCGTCTGGGCGGATTTGCCGCCCTTGCTGACGATAACGTGACGCTCCCCGCCCTTGCGGTTCTCCACGAGCAGCGGCTTGTCGATGAGCTGATCGCCGTATTGCCAGTCGCCGACGACCAGTGCGAGGTAGTTCTTCTCGACAACGCCTTCACGAAACCTCTCATGCAACTCACGAAGCGCGCTGCGTCGCTTCGCCATAACGAGACAACCTGAGGTCTCGCGGTCCAGGCGATGCACCAGCGACAGATCGGTGAGCTCTGGCCGCGCATGCCGCAGCAGCTCGATAACGCCATGGCTGATGCCGCTGCCGCCGTGCACCGCGACGCCGGACGGCTTGTCGATAACTAACAGGCGCTTGTCTTCAAAAATGATGCGCTCGGCCATCTTTGCGGCCTGGTCATCTCCGGGCGCGTCGCCTGGCGCTCGAACCCGTGCAGGGGGCACCCGTACCTCGTCACCCTCCTGCAGCTTGTACTCGGCGCGTATCCGGCCGCCGTTCACCCGCACTTCGCCACGACGCAGAATCCGGTAGAGACGCCCTTTCGGGACGCCGGGGAGCTCACGGCGCAGAAAATTGTCGATACGCTGGCCTGCTTGCTCGCCATCAATGCGAACTTTGCGCACTTTGGTATGCACCGGAGCCGGTGCTTTTGGAGACTTTTTCTGCATGATCAATAACTTGATGGAAGCAAACGGTGTGCTATATTAGCGCCCTGTGACACCCCGGACGACTTTTCGGGCAATGCACAGGAAATACACGGCCCCAATCCTGGACCAGCCGTATCGTAACTGGAAAGTAATTACAGTTTCTTAGGTCTCGCATTGCGGGGCCAACCAAGATGGCAGCGAGCACCAAACGTAGCGAGCGCCACAGCGGCTTAGCCGCAGGGTTCAAATGCTGAATTTTTTGCGGGACCTGATTCCTCTGACTCAGGCCCAGATCGAAATAATCCAATACACAGGCAGCGCCATCGTGCGCCAGATATTCCTGTGTGAACCACCCTGCGCACGCCCCCTGGCACTCCGTTCTGTCTCACTGCCCTCTCTCACATCACAAGTAGGGCATCATGAAAAGAATGTTAATCAATGCAACTCAGCAAGAAGAGTTGCGCATGGCAATGGTCGATGGCCAACGCCTCTTTGATCTAAATATCGAATTACCGGCAGGCGAACGCAAAAAAGCAAACATCTACAAAGGCAAAATAACCCGCATCGAGCCCAGTCTCGAAGCGGCATTTGTTGATTTCGGCGCCGATCGCCACGGCTTCCTGCCGCTCAAAGAGATCTCCAGCGAATATTTCGTCAAGAAGGTCGACTCCGGCAAACCCAATATTCGGGACGTCCTGAAAGAAGGTCAGGACATTGTCGTTCAGATCGACAAGGAAGAACGCGGCAACAAGGGCGCAGCCCTGACAACATTTGTCAGCCTCGCAGGACGATTCATCGTCCTCAAGCCAAACAAAGCCCGTTCTGGCGGTGTGTCACGGCGCATCGTCGGCTCCGACCGGGATTTAGCCCGGCAGTCGCTCAACGATGTCGTTATACCGGACGGCATGAGCGTGATCCTGCGTACGGCCGGCATCGACCGGAGTGCGGAAGAACTCGCCTGGGACCTCGAAAACCTGATGACGATCTGGACGGCAATATTGAACGTCGTCCTGGAACGCAAATCGCCGTTCCTGATCTACCGGGAAAGCAACTCGGTCGTACGCGCGCTGCGCGACTACCTGACCACCGACATCGGCGAGATCCTCATTGACGATGAGTTGACCTACAAAGAGGCCATCGAATTCGTCGAACAGGTCATGCCGCACAATCTGCGCAAAGTGACGCATTACGAAGATCCGGTGCCGCTGTTCACCCGGTTTCAGATTGAAACCCAGATCGAATCAGCATTCTCACACTCGGTAAACCTGCCATCCGGCGGCAGCGTGGTCATCGATCACACCGAGGCGCTGGTGTCGATTGACATCAACTCGGCGCGCGCCACCAAGGGTGGCGACATCGAGGCAACCGCGCTAAACACGTATCTCGAGGCCGCCGAAGAAATCGAGCGCCAGCTTCGTATTCGCGATCTCGGTGGCCTGATCGTTATCGACTTCATCGATATGGGGCCGCAGAAACACCAGCGCGATGTCGAGAACCGGCTTCGCGAATCGGTGCGCCAGGATCGCGCACGGGTGCAGATCGGCAAGATCTCGCGCTTCGGCCTGCTGGAAATGTCACGGCAGCGCCTCAGGCCGTCGCTCGGCGAATCGAGCTATCTGACCTGCCCGC
>CALZHX010000163.1 GCA_945787435.1 uncultured Woeseiaceae bacterium | reverse complement strand
TTGAGGTCGCGATGCAGGATTCCGACGTGATGTATCTCCGCCAACGCGCTCGCGATTTGCCTCAGGTAACGCACTGCATCCGGCTCCGTGACACCGCCGGAGATCCGCCGTCGAAGGTCGCCTGCATCGATGTATTCCATCGCTATATGCGCGTGCTCATCACTAACACCGAGGTCATAGATATTGACGATATTCGGATGCTCGATGTCGGCAATCAGTTCGTATTCCTGCAGGAAACGATCGAACGCGCCGATGTTGTCGGCTACATCGGGTAGTTGTTGCAATACTTTGAGTACGATTTTGACGCCCGTGGACTCTCGCTCTGCAAGGTAGATTGACGAATGCGATGTGGCGCCTAATTTCTCCAGGAACCTGTAGCCACGAATCAGAGGGTGTATCCCGGTGCGCTCATCACCGACGAACAATGATCCCGTCGTTGCCACTCGCCGCCTCGACACGAGAACGTCGCCAAGCTTTATAGTCAATGCATCGTGGCGAACCTCGGCACGAACGAAAAACGCATCGGCTCCGGCCTTCCGGGCTTCCTTCTCATCGCCCCGATTACCAAAATAAACAACAGCCGGAAATCCCGGCGTTTTGCAAAACTGCTGGAGTACCTCGAGCCCGTCACGATCACCCAGTGCGTTGCCGAGCAGTACGAGATCGTTTCCCGCGCCGGAGAACTCGTCAGGCAGGTAGCCTGCCTCGGTCGGGTCGTAGGCCGAGATGATCGCGTCCGGCCAGTGAGTCGTGACGTGGTGCATGATCAGGCTGCGAAATTCCGCTTGCCCGTCGATGATCATCATTTTGATGCTCATTGGACAGTGCCCCTGGCGGACGTCGAATTACATACCGACAGCGGTATTCGAGCTCTCAGCATCCGGGGCATCCATTGCAGAGCGCCCAGTGCGACTGGCTTCGCGCATTTGTTTGGCCACGTCATTTCTACGCTGCTCGATCTCATGCAGGTATTCGTCAGTAATATCCCCGGTAACATATTCGCCGGAGAAGCAGGAAGTATCAAACTCTGTGATGTCCGAGTTGTCGTGCCGCACAGAGCGGACCAGGCCGTGGAGATCCTGGTAGATCAACCGATCGGCACCGATCAGTTCCTGGATTTCCTCAATCGAGCGCCCATTGGCGATCAGCTCCGCTGCTGCCGGCATATCGATTCCGTAGACGTTCGGGTAGCGCACAGGCGGCGCTGCCGAGGCAAAGTACACTCTGCGCGCACCGGCCTCCCTGGCTAGCTTGATGATTTGACGCGATGTCGTACCACGCACAATCGAGTCGTCGACCAGTAACACGTTCTTGCCGCGAAACTCGAGATCAATCGCATTGAGTTTATGGCGTACTGACTTCGCACGTTCTTCCTGTCCCGGCATGATGAACGTGCGACCGATATAGCGGTTCTTAATAAATCCTTCGCGATACTTCGTGCCCAGGTGATGCGCAACCTGTACAGCCGACGTTCGGCTGGTATCCGGAATCGGTATCACGACATCGATGTCATGATCGGGAAAGTCACGCACGATCTTGCCCGCCAACTGTTCGCCCATTCGCAGGCGTGTCTTGTAGACAGACAGGTTATCGAGGATCGAGTCAGGCCGTGCGAAATAGACAAACTCGAAGATGCATGGCGTATGAGGTGATTCGCCGCGGTGCTCGCGGGTGTGCAGCACCCCGTCTTTCTGAATAAAGACTGTCTCACCGGGTTTCACATCGCGGAGCCGTTCGAACTGCAGGACATCCAGTGCGACGCTTTCCGAGGCTACCATGTAGTCGGTGCCCCGCTCTGTCTTGCGCTCGCCAAGCACCAGTGGCCGGATGCCGTTAGGGTCGCGAAACGCGACAACACCGATACCAACAATCAGTGCGACGACCGCGTAGCCGCCTTTGCAGCGCCGGTGCACGGCCTCTACCGCCTCGAAAACCTGATCGGCAGTCGGCCGGCCATTCGCACAGCTCTGCAACTCGTGCGCGAAAACGTTGAGCAGGACCTCGGAATCCGATCCGGTACTCAGGTGCCGGCGGTCCTCGCTGGTCAGCATTGCGGACAATTCATCGTAGTTGGTCAGATTGCCGTTGTGACCGAGGCAGATGCCGTACGGCGAATTAACGTAAAACGGCTGTGCCTCTGCCGCGCGAGAGCCCCCTGCCGTCGGATAACGAATGTGACCGATGCCAATATTGCCGGTCAGTTGCAACATATGGCGATGGCGAAAAACATCTCGAACCAGGCCGTTGCTCTTGCGCTGCCGCAAGCCATCCTTGCCCCAGGTCACGATGCCTGCAGCGTCCTGGCCTCGGTGCTGAAGGACGGTTAGTGCGTCATAAATAGACTGGTTAACAGGCTGCTGACTGACAATTCCGACGACACCGCACATAACTCAGATCATCTCCGGTTCGGTAACCAGGATTTCATAGCCATGAGGCGCCATGACCTCGATCCATTCCGCGACCACTTCGAGATGCGGTATGAAAATGGACTTTTGCCACCACGGGTCGTTATTGAATCCGGCAAACTCGCCGCCGAGCACGAACAATGCACCCAGCAAAATACCGCGTGCGCCGCCGAACGCCGTGCCTGCCAGGCGATCCATGCCGCTCAGCACCGACAGGCGCACGAGTTTCGAGATTCCCCAGCCGAGCAAACCGCCAATCGCAAGAATGACAGTGAATACAAGAACCCGTCCGAACCACGCCTTCAGCTCTTG
>CALZHX010000162.1 GCA_945787435.1 uncultured Woeseiaceae bacterium | reverse complement strand
GTGAGGTCGGTCGAAAAAACGAGCTCATCGGATACCAGTTGGCCGGCATAGTGCCAGTCGAGCTTGCGGCCAGATTGCAGACCGCGGAAACCGATGCCGTACGCTTTGGTCTCGTGATCGAACGATCCGGGCACGCCGGATTCCTCGGTCCTGCGATCAAAGTCGTAGTCATTTTCGAGACGGCGAGAGAAGGCTCCCGCCACGACAAAACCGCTGTTCGTCTCCTGGCGATGATTGGCGAGAATCAGAGTTGGTTTCGTCTGATCAGTTTCGGGCAGCGATGCGAATCCGGTGTACGCCCCTGGCCAGCCATAGAACTTGTCCTGGTACGCGAGGATGAGATCTCTTTGTGCCACGTCGGTGCTGCGTTGCAGTCTTGCGTTAAATCGTGAAAATTCATGATCGCCGTTTGCCACCGTCCCATCGCCCTGCGAGCGTGCTGCAGCTAGCGCGTAACCTATTTCGGCACCTGCTGCCGTGCTCGATGTGTTGGCCAGGCGCAGGGCCTGAAAATGCAAATTATCGGTGCCAGCTCCGAGCAAAATTGAGCCGCCCGCAGCGATTCTGCGCAGGGCGTATTCAATCGTTGCGATATTGGAGTTAAACCCCGCCGTGGCGGTGTCAATACCAGTTAGTAACTCGGGCGCCGCCAGGAATTCAGGATCAACGGGCAGATCAGCGACATAGTGTCCGGTCTGCGGATCCATGACGGTTACCGCGCCGGCCTTGAAACCGGTGTTTTCGAACAGGCCACCGCGAACGGTGACGTCAGCCTGGCCCTCGGGCAGACCGCGCGACTGCAGCTCGGTGATCGGATCGAAACGAAGGGCGGTCGCAACGGATGAATAACTGCCGGCCGGCCGGGTATTCGCCACCCGGTTGGCCGTTACCGTGATTTCTGTCAGTTCCTCATTGTTGCTTTCTTGTGCAACAGCGCTCGCTAAAACCGCGAGCTGAACCAGTGCTATTGCAGCCAATGCCTGCCTGAACGCCATAGCGTCAGCCACCCCCGTAGCCTTGCCCCAAACGATCGCTGAATGTGCCACAACGGTTTGGCACTGTCACAAAAAAAGCCACACCCGCAAGGGTGTGGCCTTTTTCACAGAGCCGCCAGGGACTCCGAATACTGCAACATGACCTACCAGAGGTAGGATGCCCTGAGGTACCAGGATCCACCTTCGTAGTTAGCAACAGTACGACGTGGGTACTGCAAGCCAACGCTCAAGCGGTTCGCATTCGGTGGCCCAATCTCACCAACGAACTCATCGGCTACATTTACGCCACCGAGAACGATGCGCCAGTTGTCGTTGATCTGGTAACCAGCCTCGACATCTACATACACTGTTGAACTGATCTTCGCGCTTGGATCAACAGCAGCGCCGATACGGCCGCGCTCATCATAATGATCGCCGTAATAATTCACGCGAGCCATGATGTTGAAGTTCTCGCCAATATGCGCATTACCGGTCAGAACGAAGCGATCTTCGGGATAGTTGTTCTCGATATCCTCGACCAGGTCGTCGCCTACGGGCTGGATGCCTCGAACCAGTGACTGGCCTGTTACTTCGATCTCGTTGTGGGCATACGCGAACGTGAGATCAAGATCCGAGTTCTGACCCATTTCGAAATTGCCGTTTACGACCAGATCGATTCCCGTGTGCTCAACGTCCAGCGCATTCGTGTAGAACGAAATGGAGCGCGCCGGTAATCCCGGCGGATCGTTCGGCCCCGGCGGCACGGGGATGTTGCCGGTGCGATAAATGCGATCGTCAACTTCGATCGAGTAGATATCCGCCGTAATCGACCAGTTGTCACCAATATCGGCAGTGAAGCCTGCGCTGATATTGAGCGATTTTTCTTCGGTCAGCGCAGTGGCGCCAGCTGCCTGTGCATCCGGGTTGCTCACCGGGAACAGGCCTTCCTCGACCTGCAGACCCGTCGTGCCGTCAAACGTCGTGATAATTGTGCTGACGTTTGACTGTCCCGGCGTCGGCGCGTGGAAGCCGGTTGAAACCGCAGCACGCAGCGCAAAGCTGTCGTTAATGCGGAAACGGGCCGCCAGTTTGCCGTTCAGCGTGCCGCCAAAGTCCGAGAAGTTCTCGTAGCGGGCCGCATACTGCAATAGTAATGCATCCGTAACATCGTGTTCGATATCAGCATACAAGGCAACGTTATCGCGCGTGAAATCACCAGCATTCTTCGGTTCGACACCACGGAAACCACTCGAACCCGAAACGAAGTACGAATTCGGCTCACCAGCAAAAGCGGTGAAGGTTTCTTCGCGTGCCTCAAAGCCAAATGCCAGGTTGACCGCATCACTCATTGCGAGTGAAAAATCTGCATTCAAATTAATCTCTTCCTGGGCGTAGCCGCCAACGTCGAAGTCCATCTGCGGCAGGCTCTGGAGATCACCAGGGCCCAGGTTTGGGTTAGCCGTGTTATTCAGGAAGTAATCGAGTTCGTTCTTGCCAAAGCTGTAGCTGAAGTCGTACAGCATGCCGCTGTCGAACTCACCATTGATACCAATGATGAAGCTTGCGTCTTCCTGATCACCATCCAAAAATGGCGTGAAGCCACCGGGCAATCCGACGAATCCCTGATCGCGAAGGCTCTGCTCATCTGTAGGATCGAGCGGATCGCAGGTCGGGCACCCGGCGCCAAAGGGCAGCGGCGTGGTAAATGTCGAATGCGTTGGCGTCCGATAGAAGAACCGATAACGTCCCTCGGTTTCCGACAATCCGAAACGCGCGTACAGCTGCGATGTGGAGCTAAGGTCGAACCCTGAGTTCAGGTAAAAGCGTACACCCTCTGTTTGCGGGCGGCCCCAGGTTTGCACTAGCGGTGAATCACCGAAAGGCGCGTCGGTACCAACATCCGGGGTACCGGCATCGATCAAAGCCTGTGCGTCAGGGCGCTGGATGCCTCGGGACAACGCGTCGTTGTCGAGGTACTCGATGCTCGCATTGATAAAGCCGGTGTCACCGATGCCAAAACCCATATTCGCGGCTACTTTCAGGCTGCTCTCGCCATCAAAGTGCTCACCAGCCTGAACCTGAATCGCGCCACCTTCGGCAGCGTCCTTCATCACGAAGTTAATGACGCCAGCGATAGCATCCGAACCGTATTGCGAGGCTGCGCCATCACGAAGCACTTCAACACGTTTCAGCGCAATGCTGGGAATCATACCGATATCGGCACCGTGCGCACCGTTACCGGCAGCCGGTGCAAAGAACTGCACCAGTGCGGAACGGTGGCGGCGTTTGCCGTTGACCAAAACGAGCGTCTGGTCCGAAGCAGTGCCGCGTAACGATGTCGGGCGTACAAACGCACTACCGTCACCAGTAGCAGGCGTGGCCGTGTAGGACGGTACGAGTGCCCGCAAGTTGTCCGTCAGGTCTGCCGTGCTGCCAAGAGCATTAAACTCGTCGGCATTGAGTACGTCGACGGGAACGGGCGAATCGGACGCCGAGCGCGGCTTGGCGCTGCGAGTACCGGTTGTTATAACTTCTTCAATTAGCTCGTCTTCTGAATCTTGTGCCACCGTCGTTTGTGCCGGCAGGCCAATAGCTGCCGCGACGACAGCCAGCAAGCTGAGCTGATGCCAGTTGTTCTTCATTGTGTTACCCCCTCTTCAAAATTCAGCATTCGACCGATCATCCCGCACGCCTC
>CALZHX010000161.1 GCA_945787435.1 uncultured Woeseiaceae bacterium | reverse complement strand
TATCGAGTATCGCAGTGTCAGCAAACTGAAAAGCACGTATACCGATAAATTGCCGCTACAGATTGCCCAGAACACCGGCCGTGTGCACACCTCGTATCACCAGGCCGTTACCGCGACAGGCCGGCTGTCATCGACGGACCCAAATCTGCAGAACATCCCGATCCGGACGCCCGAGGGCCGGCGCATTCGGCAGGCGTTTATCGCGCCGCAGGGGCAACTGCTGCTGGCCGCCGACTACTCGCAGATCGAGTTACGCATCATGGCCCACCTGTCGAAAGACCAAGGATTGCTCAAGGCCTTCGCCGCCGGGCAGGATGTGCATCGTGCGACGGCTGCGGAGGTTTTCGAGGTAGAACTCGACGACGTCAGCGCCGACCAGCGACGCTCTGCAAAGGCGATCAATTTCGGCCTGATGTACGGTATGTCGGCGTTTGGTCTGGGCAAACAACTCGGTATCCTGCGCGGCGAGGCGCAGCAGTACATCGATCTCTATTTCGATCGCTACCCGGGCGTCAAAGCCTATATGGACAACACACGCGAAAGCGCCAGCAAGCAGGGCTACGTGGAAACTGTGTTTGGCCGCCGCCTTTACCTTCCCGAGATCAACGCCCGCAACGCGCAGCGTCGCCAGTATGCCGAGCGCAGCGCCATCAACGCGCCCATGCAGGGCACGGCCGCCGACATCATCAAGCGAGCAATGATAGAAGTGCATCGCTGGCACGCGGACGAAGATGCGGGCGGACGTATGATCATGCAGGTGCACGACGAACTCGTCTTTGAGGTTGCGAAGGACGCGGTCGATACCTTCAGCACCAAGGTGACCGAGATCATGTGCGCCGCCGCACAACTGTCGGTTCCGTTACAGGTCGACATCGGCACCGGGCGTAACTGGGATGAGGCGCACTAGACTCTGTCTAAACTATTTTCTTTAGAAAATCAGTAGCTTACGAGCAATCCGGAACTTTCCGCTTCGGCCAGACTCAAATTTCCATGAGTGCATTAGTCACTCGCCTGTTTACCTCCCTAAACAGGCGTGCAACGCGGTAACCCCAAACCGCTTGCTTCTTCATTCCCCGGGGCACTTTGTGCCCCGGGTTTTTTTATGCTCCGGTCGCCAGGAATCGTTCCAGTACGTCTCGTGCTTCAGTTTCGCCCTGGCGATTCAGCGCCGAGAATTGCTGCACAGTGCCGTGCTCACCGACCTCTTTTTTGACTTGCAGGAGCGCGTTCGCCGCCTGGCCGCGCTTGAGCTTGTCGGCCTTGGTCAGAAGGATGTGAATGGGCAGGTCCACTTCTCCGGCGAACGCCATCATCTGACGATCGTAGTCCTGCAGCTGACGTCGGATATCGACGATCAGCAGCAATCCCCTGAGGCTCTGGCGTGACTGAAAGTACTCGGATAGCAGCTCGCCCCAGTGCTCACGCATCGCATCCGAGACGCGGGCGAATCCGTAGCCCGGAAGGTCGACCAGGCGCTGCCCGTCACGCAGGCTGAAGAAATTGACGAGCTGGGTGCGGCCCGGCGTCTTGCTCGTACGCGCGAACTGGCGCCGGTTGACGATGACGTTGATCGCGCTGGATTTGCCGGCATTCGAACGCCCCGCAACCGCGACCTCGGTACCATCGTCCGCGACGAATTGGTCGTGCGCGTTGGCGCTCTTGATAAATCGGGCTTCAGGGTACTGTGACATGGGGGTATGCCCGGGGGATTCTGTGTATAATTTGGGGCTGCTAGTCTGACGGCTTCAGGGGCATGCGGCAAGGCGGTCGACGCCTTGTGGCCCACCAAAAAAAGCGAAAGATCGAATTGACAATGAGCGATGGCTGCGGCTACCGCGAGGACGTAACGGTTACAGAAAAATGAAAACACGCAACGCAAATCTCTGGCTGCCAATCGTCGTATTGCTGGCTGTATCCCAGGCCCAGGCCGAGAGCCTGGTCGACGGTTCGATCGATGACGGCAAGGCCAAGTCAGCCACCTGCATGGCCTGCCATGGCCCCGAGGGTATTAGCTCAACGGCCTTGTGGCCGAACATCGCCGGCCAGAATGCAACCTACATCGCGAGCCAGTTGACAGCATTTCGTGACGGCGCAAAAGACCCGTCGAAAGCGACACGCTATGACCTGGCGATGACACCGATGTCGATGTTGTTGACCGACGAGGACATCCGCAACCTTGCCGTCTATTACGAGAGCCTGCCTGCGCCGGCACAGCCGGTTGCCAACCTGAGTATGGTTGCCAAGGGTGAGGCGCTCTATCGCGGTGGCAATATGGACAAAGGCACGCCAGCCTGCATCGCTTGTCATGGCCCCACTGGCCGCGGCAACCCGGCGGCAAACTACCCGGCACTTCAGGGCCAGCACGCGGTCTATACGGCCAAGCAATTAAACGACTACGCGAGTGGGACTCGGACCTCCGACGGCAAGACGCACATGATGCGCGATACCGCGGCGCGTCTGAACAAGGAAGAAATCGACGCGCTCGCCTCATATGTACAGGGTCTACGGTAATGAAACATACGATTCTCTTGAGCTTTGCTCTTCTCGCTATCGCTGCCTGTGGGCAGGAGGAACCGGTCCAACCCGCAGTCAGTGAGCCGGATGTCGTGGAAGAGTCTGTCGTCGAAGAAGCGACAGAGACAATAGAAGCCGTCGAGGAAGCCGAAGCAACAGTCGTCGAAGAGTCAGCCGCCGAGCCCGAAGCCGACGAACAGGCGATCCTGCTTGCCCAGGCCGACACATCTGCAGTGACGCGGGAATGGCAGTTCCAGGAAGGCAAGAATTACATTCGGCTCGTGCCGACGCAGCCAACGCTCGGTGGTGCGGACAAAATCGAAGTTGCCGAGTTTTTCTATTATCTGTGCCCGCACTGTTACAACTTTGAGCCATCGATCAAGGAATGGGCAGCGAACAAGCCGGCCAACGCCCGTTTCGTGCAGGTTCCGGCAATGTGGAACCAAATCCTCGTTTTACACGCCCGTATGTTTTACACGGCAGAGATCCTGGCACGCAACGGCGTCATCGAGGATGCGGCCGCATTTAACACGGCCGTTTACCAGGAAATCCACGTCCGCAATAACAAGCTGAGTTCGGAGGCCGCTGTTCAGAACCTGTTCGAACGCTTCAATGTCAGTGATGACGATTTCAATCGCACCTGGAACTCCTTTGAGGTCGATCAAAAATTGCGCGTCGCTGCGGACCTGGCTCGACGTTATAGTGTCAGCAGCACACCAATGATCGTCGTCAACGGAAAGTACCGATTTGGCGCGCAAGAAGCTGGCAGTTATCCAAAAGTGCTTGAGGTTATCGACGAACTCATCGTCAGGGAAAGTGCACGCTAGCCATTATCTTCGGCGACGATTCTCAGATCTCCATTCGCCGAGCGGCGCCAGTACAGGCGCTTGACGGTAGTGATTGTCCGATCCTCGTAAACGATATGCTGGCGAAAGCGCGCCAGGTACAGCCCGCTATCCTCGGGATCCGCCAGTAGCAGCACATCATCGAGCGCGACACTTTGCACCGGCGCACGCGTGATCGACTGTGTGCGATAGTCAACCCACTCATCCCGGTTCATGCCCCTGTAACTGAAGTCATCGTCATACAGCGACAGGTATTCGTATAAGTCACCAGTCGCGTAGCTCGACACCCAGGTATCCAGCGCGCGCCTGAACTCGGCATGAGCACGTTCCAGTTGCTCGGGGTCTGTCCATTGAATTTCACGCGTGATCAGCACTGGTGTGACGAGTGGTATGAGCGCCTCTCCCAGCTCAAGCAGATTGTCATTGGGCAGGGCGATGCAACCGTCGGTGTCGAGCGGCGGTCGACGGCCGCTGTTCGACGTTACGCCGTGAATCCAGATACCGTCACCGCTGCGCCGATTGCTGCGATCCCAGATATTCGGGTAGTCGAGAGGAAATGCCGTGGGCCCGTACTTCTCATGGAGCTTGCTCGTATCGAGCTGCTCGTTGATGAAATAGATACCGAGGGGCGTCTTGCGGTCCCATGCCCGTTCTTTGCCAACGCCGTTCTGCCCAACTGACATGTAGCTTTCACCCTGCCGCGTCGCGCCATTTTCATCGACCAGAAACTGGTGCAACGTTGATGTCGCGGTCTCGGCGATCAGTATCGTGTCGACCGATTCCGGTATCTCGAGCAGATACGCTGGCACGCCCTGCTCCTGCTGCGCGTACAACAGTATCGGTGCGAAGAGAATAAGGGCGGCCGGCAAGCGAAACATACTTTGAT
>CALZHX010000160.1 GCA_945787435.1 uncultured Woeseiaceae bacterium | reverse complement strand
TCAGCATGCCAGTGTCAATTTCGACAATGCGTCCATTCATGCGCTGCTGCACGCGGCGCGTGATCGTCACCGTATGACCGATGACAACGCGCTCTGCGCCGACGACATCAAGAGCGGCATTCAATGAATCACTTTCGATGAGACTATTGCAACTTGCTGTGCCGCGATACCAGGTCGGGCCTTCCGGGCCGTGCAATGGAGATTTCGCCAGATCGATGGCCATCTGCACGGTTCGCATTTCAATATCGAGGAGCCGTCCGGCCTTGGCCTTTTTGGTCAGTAGCTCCGGGATCTCCTTAAATCTGTCCAACGGACTCAGGGCTGCGTTGTTCTCAAGCGCGGCTCGAGCGGTCAGGAAGTCGTGAAGATCCTTCTTGAGCTCACCGTTTACGCCTTCGAGACCGTGCTCGGTCACGAACGGCGGAATTCCACCGTGCACGAACACCGTATCGTTGATGACGACCATGATGGGCTTTTGCAGGAGCCACTTGCCGTAAGGACCGTCGTAGCGGAATGCCTTGCGATGCCCGAAATATCCGGGCGGTGCTCGCTCGTCGAATTGCCAGCGTACCGCGTCGTCATCGCTGTCCGCAGGGTAGTCACGACGATAACGTTTGTACCAGTACTCGCGTTCCTCTTCTGACTCCATGTCGAGAAACGCGGCGTATTCCTCATTGGCCACGTAGCGCAGATCGCCGGTCAGGTTCATGACCTCGTGATTGCCTATCAGTTGATGCACACGGCCACCCGCCAGTGGCGCTTCGAGCTCAAGCCGCATAATGAGGTCCATTACCAGCCGCGAATCGGGGCCGCGATCAAGCAAATCGCCAGTCACCACGAAATGTGTCTCGCCACCGCTCCAGGCAAGATCTTCATCAATGACCTCAGCCACCTGGAGCGTCTCAATCAGCGCATCATAGGCACCGTGAATATCGCTGACTGCGACGATTCGCTCGACGCCCGAGAAATGCCATTCATCTGCTTGTGCCAGGGTTAGCGGCAGGAACAGGCCAAGCAGAAACGGAACCAGCCCAATAGCCGGGCTGGTTCGCGTCTTTCTGTTGCTTCTTCTTTTTATCTTACTAACCACCAAACCGCATTTCAGCGCCTACGAAATAGAAGCGACCAATTCCGCCTCCGAACTTGCTGTCGTAGTTACCAATGCCGCCTTCATACGCATCGCCTGTGCGAGGAACGAACGGGTCTTTGTCAAACATGTTCTTGACACCGCCGAAAATGTTCAAGTTTGTACCGCCCTGCATTGGCATATTGTAATTGACCGACAAATCGTGCCGCGTGTAAGACGGATAGTATAGGTACTTCGGCACTTCCGGATTTGTTACGCAGGCAGGGTCGCCAGCAGCACACCGTGCATCGTTCGTAGCGAAGCGCTCTTTGTAGTCCTCGACACGATCGTGGTGATCTACGACGGGGCCCTTGTACAGGACACGCCAGCGAACACGCCAATCGCCGGTTCTCCAGGCGAGAGATGTTGTGGCAACGTCTTCAAAAATGCCGAAATCGAGTGTGTTGTTGAGGTCAACGAACTCAGGACCGTCATTACCCTGAAATTCCTCTTCGTGAGAAATGATATGCGTCCAATTTGCTGTGAGTTGCAGGTCGCCCGCTCCAACATCCCATACCCAGTCCAGAGCAAAATCGACTCCACTCGTACTCAGCTCATTGAGATTGAACTCACGTTGCAGAATCCTGATGATCTGTCCTTCACTATCGCGATCGATATCATCACAAAATGTATTCGGATCACCCAGCGTCACAGACGAGTTGTAGCACTGCTTCATAATCTCTTCATTGCCAACGCTAATAATCGCATCGTCAATGCTGATGTCGTAGTAATCGATAGCAAGTTGGAAGCCCTCGAGGAATTCCGGCGCAATACTAAAACCGACGGTATACGTATCGGCCGTTTCCTCGAAAAGATCCGGGTTACCCGCGCTCGGCGAATAGCCATTGTTGTCATCTGCGAAAACAAATGTCGGATCATTGGCGATGGCCGCCGCAATTGCGGGTTCCAATCGACAGTTATCGTGGCCGTTTTCAGTTGATGTGGCCGAAACTTCGTCACAGATGTCCGTGTAGCTATCATAGTCACCACGCTCGGGAGAAAAGAGCTCGGTAAGATCCGGTGCACGTTGCGCACGGGCAATGTTTGCACGGAAACTGTACCCTTCCGCGATTTCCCACATCAGGCCGGCTGTATAGCTGAAAACCGTACTGATGTTCTCATGGCTGTAGTCTGCAACTCGCAAGGAAAGATCAGCTGTCACACTCTCGGCCAGCGGGAACGAGAACTCTGTGAAGATCTCCGCCACGTCCATGCTACCGATGATATCCGGAACGATGTTATAGGTGATGCCGCCGTAATTAGATCCGTCATCGGCCAGCATTTCCATATCGTCTTCGCGATACTCTACGCCAAAGACTGCACCGACCGTGCCGGCCGGCATATCAAACAGGTCGCCAGACATGAAAGCAAGGAAATTGATCTGTTCGACGTTGGGATTGAGTCTTGGCGTGTAACGAATCCAATCGGCCATATCCGGCGTGATCGAACCTACACCGAAGAGATTCAATGGCACACAGCCCGCTGTTACAGCTGCCGGGTCATTGCAAACAGGTTCGTTAGTTACTGGATCAATTGATGCATCAAGCGCCTGGCTCACCTTGCGAACGTCAAGTTCGTTCGATCGAATCAGGACCTGTTCGAAATGGCCATAACCGACGGAGACATCCCAGTCCCACTTGTCGTCAAGCATGCTGCCCTGCAACCCTGCCCAGCTACGCCAGGTAGTGCGATCATTGTCCGTCGTTATATTGCCGACTTCGAAGAAGCGACGGTCCCAATCTCCATTCCATCCCGCGATAAACGCGGCATCATCGATGCCATCGCCATCGGCGTCCCGCATTGCGGCCGGAATAAACGGGTTATCGCACGCGATGTGTCCAGGCCTGATTTCACCAGGCAACCCGGTTACCGGATCAATAATTGCAACGTCACTGGCTTCGCTATCGTCTTCTGGCGATTTGAAGTTGAACGACTTGTTCTTGCTGTACTGGAGCTGAAAGTAACCCGTCGTTCTGTCCGTAAAGTCATAATTGAGTTTGGCAGCGGCTGCCAGAGTATCGTTCGGAACAAGGATTACATCCCATACTCTGCTGAATAGACCGTCCCGCTCTTCTTCAAAACCTGTGTTCAAGCCACTTTCATCGAACCACCAGGCTCCACTGCTTTCCGAGAAAACGCCACCGGCAGTGCCGTCACTGCGATCCCGCCAGAGCGATTTTGACGCGATATCGCGCATGCACTGATCGCCTGTCTCTGTCTGCATCTCATTGCATAAGAGTGTGGTGTTGTAGTCGAAATCGGCTTCGATCTGTGCGCGACTACGGTCTTTATTATCAATACCCATTTCTTCGTCGTAGGTCACGCCGGCGAAAAAGTAGCCACGCCCGTCAGCAAAGTTCAGTCCATAGTCCGCATTCAAGGTAAATTCTTCACCCCCGCCTTCAGACGTCTGGCCGCCACGCGCATAAAAGCTGAAGCCTTCCTGGTCCTGCTGCGTGATGATATTCACCACACCAGCAACAGCATCTGAACCATAGGTCGCTGAAGATCCACCCGTAACAACCTCGACTCGTTCGATCATGCCCCGTGGAATAGTGTTGAGGCTGACGTAGTTGCCACTGTAAGTGTTGGAGACGGTGCGACGACCATCAATAAGAGTCAGTGTCCTGTTGGAACCCAGTTGCCTCAGGTTCATTGTCGTCAGACCGGTTGACCCAATACTGGATTGCGTATTCATGTTGCTGGATGATTCGAACAGCGCCGGTACTTCGTCGATCAGGATCTGCGCGATGTTGCCAATACCAGCATCCTGGATTGCCTCGGCGTCCAGGCTCACCAACGGTGTAGATACGTTAAAACTATCTCGAGCCAGGCGTGAGCCGGTAACAAAAATCTCCTCGATCGCTGTACCGTCATCGGCATCCTCAGCAGTTTGGGCCCAAAGGGGCCCTGCCATTGCTATTGAGACAGCAGCCGCAATAGCAAACCGGGTAATTGGAATAGGTTTCATTTGAATTGTCTCCCCACAAAAGTGCTGCTTACATGGCGTCAGGCTCAGTAAGACCCGAGCCGAACACAGTCCTGGGGAGCGGCGGGGGTATAGAAATACAGACGGAGCTCCCCTAATAACCCGGTCAGTCTCTCTCAGCGCCAATCTGACAAATAGGAGGAAAACTACTTACTTTGGTTTCGCGATCACATAGGGCCGGGATGGGTGCTACCCTTGCGCCATGAGCATTTGGACGCGTGCAGTAGAAATGGCGGGATCGACTCCCCCGGAACGAAACCGGTACGTCGATTTTCTTCGAGCAGTGTCAATTCTCATGGTCGTTACCGGTCACTGGCTGGTGGCTGCGGCCTGGTACCAGGACGGCACACTCATTCCGGGTGACTTGCTCGAACTCCGACCGCGCACTCAGTGGCTTACCTGGCTTTTCCAGGTGATGCCGATATTCTTCATTGTCGGCGGTTACGCGAATGCTGTATCGCTTGAAAGTGCGAAGCGACGCGGTGTGGGCTACGCCGGTTGGCTCGCGACCCGCCTTCACCGACTCGTTACGCCGCTGCTCGCTTTGCTCCTCGGCTGGGGCGTACTAGCCACATTGCTGTACTTCTTTGGCGTCAGTGGCGATATCACCCGCCTCGCGTCTCGTGGTGCACTAATCCCCACCTGGTTCCTCGCGATCTACATTGCCATCGTTCTTCTTGCTCCGCTGACCTACAAAGCCTGGCAGCGTTGGGGATTTGCATCGCTGTTTGGCTTCGTCGCGGCTGGCGCCCTCGTCGATGCCGCATTTTTTACGGCCGATATGGAGTGGCTCGGCTGGACCAACTACTTCTGGGTCTGGCTTTCCGTTCATCACCTGGGCTTTGCCTGGCGCGACGGCCGCCTCGGCAGCCCTGCCCGGCTTCTTATGTACTCAGCACTGGGTTTTGGCGTGTTGTGGCTGCTTATATTTAAAGGCCCGTATCCGTTTGCCATGGTCGGTTCACCTGACGAAGGGCTAAGCAATACGTTACCGCCAAAAATGACGCTGTTTGCCCTCGGCGTGTTCCAGTTCGGGCTGCTGCTCGCGATCGAAGCGCCAATGCGCAAGTTTCTTTCCAATGTTCGCGTGTGGGCCGCGACAGTACTGATCAACAGTATGATCATGACGCTTTACTTGTGGCACATCACCGTCATGATCGTTGTTGTCGCCCTGTGCTACATGGCGGATGGTTTTGGGCTGCGCACAGAGCCGGGAACATTCGAATGGTGGATCACTCGTCCAGTCTGGATTGGCGTTCTGTACGCGATCCTGTTGCCGCTCACGCTAGCCTTGTCGCCTCTCGAACGCCGTGCGCGACCGGCCGACAGCCCCATACCGCCCGCTGCTCGTCAGGTGGGCGGCGCGCTCTTGATCTGCGTAGGTGTTGCGTACCTGGCCTTGTTCGGATTCGGCAGCGCGCCATTGCCGTTTCTCGACATCATCGCGTTCTTTACAGTGATTGCCGGGTCCTGGCTAAGCGGCTTATTGCACGGCTTCAAATCGGGATAACAAGCGCGGCTTACAATATAGGTTCGATCGGGAACAGGTTTATGAACCCGAGCGTGAGGCGCTTGCTGCGGCTCACTTCGCGATCCGGATTGAACTCATGCGTTGTTTGCCAGCTGTTCTCCGGCCGCATGTCGCGCTCGATACTCCCGGTCAACTCCAGGGCGAGCGACTCACTCTCAATCAACACGCCGACTTCGGTATTCAGATTCGCAGAACGCGGGTCCAGGTTGAACGTGCCAATGAAAATCTTATGATCGTCGATAACCATGCTCTTGGCGTGAATAGCGAAAACAGGATTCTTGTCGGCCAGGCGCGGGTAGCGCTCCACGAGATCCGCCTGGATCTGCGGATGCGGCATGTATTCATATAACTCAACGCCGGCATTCAGCAGTCTCTTCCGTTGTCTGAAGTAGCCGGCGAACGCAGCGAGGTTATCGGTCGACGCCAGTGAGTTAGTCGAAATCCTGATTCTCACACCACGGTCGTGGAGATCGGCCAAGAGTTTGATGCCACCTTTCGGCAGCACCAGGTAGGGCGACTGAATCATGACGGAGTGCTCGGCCCGGCTTACCGCTTCGATGAGGTCACTGGTTGACGCACCTCCGCCACCCAATCCCTGGTCACCCTCGTTCTTGCCCGGATCATCGCTGATGAAATGCACGTCGTGCCATGACATTGCTGCCAACATGCCAGGAAAACGGGTCGGAAGGTTTTCGATCGCATCTTTAATTGCCAGTTCGAAATTCACCGGGTCATTCGCATATTCACGCAGCTGCGCGAACTTCTCCTGCACTTCCTGTGGCGATACCTGCAGATCCGAATCTCTAACGAGCTCCTCAACCGGAACGGCAAG
>CALZHX010000159.1 GCA_945787435.1 uncultured Woeseiaceae bacterium | reverse complement strand
TCGTCACCGTGATCGCCGCCGCGCCACAGCCCGGCGAGAATACCTTCGTCGTCGGGATCGGCAAAGACGGCGGGGCTATGCAGGATGCGAGCGCTTGCCGGGTCGTCCAGCGGGATTTCGATGACGTCGATGCGGAAGAGCGCTGTGCGGACGTCGCCCGGAACGTCGTAACAACCCGCAAGTTCTTCTTCATCGCGGATCGACGAAGTTCCCGAATTGTAGACAACGATTCTGTCGTCATTGACGTCAACGACCGAGTGCGTGTGCGAGCCGCGGCAGGTCTGCACGGCGCCGACCTGGCGGGGGCGCGTCAGGTCACTGATGTCGAAGATGCGAAAGCCCCTGAATCGTTCCGGGCTCACGTCTTCGGTAATGCCTTCGAGACCGCAGTCCAGCCGGCTGCGCGTCTCCTGCACAGACATGATCAGAAGATCGCCAATGACCGAGACGTCGCCCTGACCGCCGGGGCAGACAATCGAGCTCAGCAATTGCGGTGCAGCATTGTCGATCAGGCGATAGATGTTAAAACCGTGGTAGCTGCCGGCCACAAGCACGTCGTCAAAAAACGCCATGTCCGTGTTCGCGAAACTCAGCAACGGTGATCGCTCGTACTCGTCGGCAGCGAACTCGTCGTCATCCGCATCGTCAGGTGGCGGTGGCGTCGGCAGTTCGTCCGGGTTGTCCGGATCGAAGAAACCTGGTGGGCGGGGCAGGGCCGCGACGAGAGCAAGATTGAGAATCGCCTCACCGGCATCGTGGAATCCCGCCGCAAGCCCGGCACGAGGATCGTCGGATAGCCCGACGAGCAAGGCGTTCATACGCTCTATTTCGACACTCTGGTCGTTGACGACGGCGTCGGTGAACTCGAACAGTACCGGGTCGAATGCTGCGCCGGGCTGTTCTAAAAGTTCCTCGACCATCGTCACCGCACCTTCGTGATGCGTGATCATGAGCTGCAGGAACAGGCGATCGAAGGCGGCGCCGTCGCTCGCTGCGAGCTCGGCCATTTGCTCGGGCGACGCCATGCCCGCCATCTGGTGAGAGACGTGCATCGCGTGGTGTGCTGTGGGATCAGGTACTTCCTCGCCGCGCTCGCGCAGCCACTGCTGCATGAACTCGATTTCATCCTGTTGCGAAACATTGATACGGCCGGCGACGTCGAGCAGCTCCTGCCGATTCGTACGGTCGGCGACCAGCACGGCCATTTCGAGCGCCTGGTGATGGTGCGGGATCATGTCCTGCATGAATCGAGCATCGTCGGGCGAGTGGCTCGTATTGGCGATCTTTACGGCCTCGTCGGCGCTGAGTTCCCGGGCGGGTTCGCCGGGTGGCCCGGGGTGCACAATCGGCGCCTCCTGGGCCTGGCTGGAAACTGCGAAGATAAGAAGGATCAGGCCCAGGCTATTGTTTTTCATTTTCAGTCCTCGTCAAACACCATGCCCATGATATTGGCGCCGGCGTCGACAAATGTCGTTTCGCCAGTGATGCCGCTCGCGAGATCCGAACACAGGAACGCGGCGGTATTGCCAACCTCGTCAATGGTGACCGTGCGACGCAGGGGCGACGCTTTTTCCGCGTAGTTAAGCATCTTGCGAAACCCACCAATGCCTGCGGCGGCCAGTGTTTTGACGGCGCCTGCTGATATTGCATTCACACGAATGCCTTTCGGGCCGAGATCGGCCGCAAGGAAGCGCACGCACGACTCGAGGCTCGCTTTTGCGAGTCCCATGACGTTGTAGTTCGGCACAACCTGGGTAGCCGCGTTATAGGTCAGCGTGAGAATCGAACCGTCCCGGCCTTCCATCATCGGCAACGCCGCTTTAGCCAGCGCTGCAAGACTGTACGCGGATATGTCGTGCGAAATGGCGTAGCCCTCGCGGGTAATCGACTCGACGAAGCCACCGGCAAGCTGCTCGCGCGGCGCGAAGCCAACCGAGTGCACGAGAATATCGAAACCGTCCCATTGCTTGCCGAGTGCCGCGAACACGGCGTCGATTTCTTCGTCGCTCGAGACGTCGCATGGAAAGAGTAGATTTGTGTCTTGCCCAAGTCTGGCAGATAGTTTTTCTACGCGACTGCGCAGCTTGTCGTTTTGATACGTGAACGCGATTTCGGCGCCTTCGCGCGCGAATGCTTCCGCGATACCTGCTGCAATTGAACGATCGCTTGCGACGCCCACAATGAGTGCGCGTTTACCGGCCATAAAGCCCATTTAGTTTTCCCCTGTCGATGAAAAGGGATCAGAGCCCTTGGGCTCTGATCCCATTCGGTTTAACTGGATTGGCGCGTGACGTCGACGTACATCGTCAATGTCTGTCCGGGCCGAAGAATCTTATTTTTGTCTATGTTGTTCCAGCGTGCAATCTGATCGATGCCAACACGGAATTTCCTGGCGATCACATACAACGAGTCGCCGTTCCTTACTGTGTAGCGCAATTTGCGCGTTGTGTTGCCTAACGCCTCAGTCGGTGACATGCGCGGCGTTTCGGCAACGCTGCCATCGGTCCAGACCACAAGCTTGCGGCCAACCGGCAGCGTGTCACGCGGCGCCATGCCGTTCCAGGCACTGAGTTCGCGCGTCGTTACATTGTACTTCTGGCTAATCGTCCAGAAACTCTCGCCCGAGCGCACGACATGCTCGAACTTGTTCTCGGCCCGCTGGCGATTCTGCGTTTTCGCGAGGCGCGCATCGGCACTCTTGCTGTACGCAGACAGCGGCTTGGTCGCGACCGGGATCATCAGGTAGTGGCCCGCGCGAATGGTGTTGCCGCGCAGGTTATTGGCTGAACGAATGGCTGTGACCGTCGTGTTGTACTTGTTGGCAATCTGCGAGATGGCCTCACCGTTCCTGACCTTGTGGCGCTGCCAGCGCACGCGTTCTTTGGCCGGGACCTCTGCGAGTGCTGCGGCAAACTGGTCAGCAACGTCCACCGGCAGGACCAGCTTGTGCGGGCCCTGCGGATCGGTCGACCAGCGGTTGTAGCCCGGGTTAAAGGTGTACACCGTGTCGACATCGACGCCGGCGAGCTCAGCGGCCAGCGCGAGATCGATCTGCGAGCCGATGTCGGTGATGACGAACTGCGGTTCGTCGGCAATGCGCGGCAATGTCACATTGAATTTAGCCGGGTCGCGAACGATCTCCACGAGCGCAAGCAGGCGCGGCACGTAGGCGCTGGTCTCTTTGGACAGACGCAGGTTCCAGAAGTCGACGGGTTTGTTCGCGGCACGATTGCGGCGTGCGGCTTTGCGCACATTGCCTTCGCCCGAGTTGTAGGAGGCGACGGCGTTGAGCCAGTCGCCGTCGTTGAATTTGTGCAGGTATTCGAGGTAGTCGAGGGCGGCGCGCGTCGATTCGACAACGTCACGGCGGCCGTCGTACCACCAGTTCTGCTTGAGTCCGAAACGTGTCGCCGTGCCCGGGATCATCTGCCATAAGCCGGCGGCGCGACCGTGCGAATAAGCGAACGGGTCGTACGCGCTTTCGACGATGGGCAGCAGCGCGAGCTCGAGCGGCAGGCCGCGGCGCTGCAACTCGTCGGTAATGTGCGGCAAATAGCGCTGGGCACGCGTGAAAACACGCTCCAGGTAATCCGGGTGGCTGACAAACCACTTCAATTCACCGTCGATACGGCTGTTTTGCACCGGGTCGAGCTCGAATCCATAGCGCAGGCGGGTCAGGAGGTCGTCAGATGCCGGTTCTACGGTCTCCAGCTGGTCCCAGAGCCCATCCAGCGGCGATATCAGGGTAAGGCTGGGCGGCTCCTGGCGGGCCGCTGAGGGCACGTCCTGATCCTCGAGGGGGTTGGCGGCAGCACCCGAGATCACGAAAAAGGTGACGGCAGTGGCGCCAACAACGCGAATTCTCTGCGATAATTGAGACTTAACTAAAGACATCGGGCTATCGTACCGGCCAAATGGCACGGTGCAAGTGCCCGCACCGTAAATCGAGACGCAGGACAACTTTTGGAGCCATCGACACACTATCCCGAATCCGTACGCCAGTGGCTGACCACGCCATTGGGCGATGCACTGCTGCAGCAGGAAACCCGCATCGTCGAAGAGGCGCTGGATGGCATTTTCGGCGAGCAGTGTCTGCAGCTGGGTCTGTGGGGCGAATCCAACACCTTTTTGAAGCATGCCCGTACCCAGCGTACGGCGCTGATCGATGAGGGAACCAGCGACGGCGGACCATCTGCTATCGGACAGTTCCATCGCCTGCCGATCCAGGACGATTCGATCGACTGCGTGCTGCTGCCGCACGTGCTTGATTACAGCGACCGGCCGCACGCTGTTCTGCGCGAGGTCGAGCGCGTGCTCACGGCACATGGACACCTCGTTATCCTTGGCTTCAAAACGGGTGGCTTGTGGGGCGTGCGGCGCCTGATTCCGGGCGCAGGTTTGCCGCCCGAGGCTGACAACCTGGTGCCCGAACGACAGCTGCGTGACTGGCTGCAGTTACTTGATATGCGCATCCACGGCGTCATGCGATATTTCTTCCGTTGGCCGCTGCCGGCAATCCGCCGTGCCAGCTCGCCAAAATGGGAACAGCGCGGGCAGCGCTGGTGGCCGGAACTGGCGGCATGCTATATGCTCACGGCCCAGAAACGGGTCAGCACGCTAACGCCGGTGAAACCGGTCTGGCGACGCAAGCCGAAGGTCGTAGCCGGGCTGGCCGAAACCACGAATCGAGTGTCGCGAACCTCGCGAATCCGCTTTGACCCGAAGAGTTGATTTGACCCCAAAAGTTGAGATCTATACCGACGGCGCCTGCCGCGGCAACCCGGGCCCGGGTGGCTGGGGTGCATTGCTGATCGCCGGCAAGCACCGCAAGACGCTGCATGGCGGCGAGGCCGAGACCACCAACAACCGCATGGAGCTGATGGCTGCGATCGAGGCCCTGAATGCGCTCAGGGGCTCGCGCAATGTCGTGCTGCACACCGACTCCAGGTACGTTATGCACGGCATCACCGAGTGGATGGACAACTGGAAAAAGCGCGGCTGGAAAACGAGCAACAGGAAACCCGTCAAGAACCAGGACCTGTGGATCCTGCTTGACGAGGCGATTGCCCGGCATGAGATTAAGTGGCAATGGGTCAAAGGGCACGATGGCAATCCGGGCAATGAAGAAGCCGACGAGCTCGCAAATCGTGGTATAGATGAGCTATGAGACAAATCGTCCTCGACACAGAAACCACCGGCCTCTCGACGAAGCAGGG
>CALZHX010000158.1 GCA_945787435.1 uncultured Woeseiaceae bacterium | reverse complement strand
ATCTATGCGGTTGCGAGCGGCGGAGTATCCATTGCTGCGTTATTTGTCGCTGGCTACCTGCCTGGCCTTTTGATGGGGCTGGCGCTGATGATTGTTGCCGCCGGCTACGCCCGCAAGCACAACATGCCGCGCGGAGCGCGAGTGGGCTTGCAGGAAGCTGCACGTCGGACACTGGCGGCGCTGCCGAGCCTGCTGCTGGTGGTGATCGTAATCGGCGGAATTCTCGGCGGTGTGTTCACGGCGACGGAGGCGGGCGGTATTGCAGTCGTTTACTCACTCATTCTTGCCGTACTTGTTTATCGCGAGGTGAAGCCTTCGGAGCTCGCGAACATTCTGATCAAGTCGGCAGAAACAACGGCGATCGTGATGTTCCTGATCGGCACATCCATTGCGATGTCGTGGCTGCTGGCTTATGAGAATGTGCCTGCGGAATTGGCGGCGATTCTACTGGATATCAGCGATAACCCGTTGGTCCTGTTTCTGTTGATCAATCTTTTCCTGCTTGCGATCGGCATATTCATGGACATGACGCCCGCCGTGTTGATCTTCACGCCGATATTTCTCCCGGTTGCAGTCGAACTCGGGATGTCGCCACTGCACTTCGGCGTGATGCTCATCATGAACCTGACTATTGGTCTCTGTACGCCCCCTGTAGGGAGCATTCTGTTTGTCAGTTGTGCAGTGGCAAAAACAAGTATTGGAAACATCGTACGGCCGATGGCACCAATGTATATCGCGTTGATTATCGCGTTGCTCCTGGTCACGTATGTGCCGGAAATCAGTGAATCGTTGCCACGCTACTTTGGATTGATCGATTGAGGAAATTGTAATGCCTGATACCAGTCTTTTTGACCTGAGCGACAAAGTAGCTCTTGTGACCGGCGCGACCCATGGGCTAGGAATGGCCATGGCGAATGGCCTGGGAGCGGCCGGTGCGACGCTGGTCATCAATGGCAATTCCTCGCAGGAGAAGATTGACAAAGCGGTCGCTGCCTATACCGATGCTGGTTTCGCAGCCCACGGTTATCGGTTCGATGTCAGCAATGAAGACGAGGTTGAGACTGCTGTCGCAAAGATCGAAGACGAAGTCGGCCCGATCGACATTCTCGTTAACAACGCGGGGGTCATCCGCCGCATTCCCATGCTCGAGATGCCGCTGGATGAGTGGGAGCTGGTCATCCGCACCGACCTGACGAGCGTATTCGTTGTATCGAAAGCCGTTGTTGGTCGAATGGTTGAACGGCAGCGAGGCAAGGTCATCAATATCTGCTCGATGATGAGCGAACTAGGCCGCGACTCCGTCGGCGCTTATGCCGCCGCAAAGGGCGGCCTGAAAATGCTGACGCGCAACATGGCGACCGAATGGGCCAGGCATAACATCCAGGTCAATGGCATCGGGCCTGGCTATTTCGCGACCGAGCAGACGGCACCACTTCGGGTCGACGGCCACCCTTTTAACGAATTCATCGTTGGCCGTACGCCGGCAGGTCGCTGGGGCAACCCCGAGGATCTGCAGGGCGCCGCTGTTTTTCTTGCGTCGGAAGCCAGCAATTTTGTTAACGGTCAAATCATTTACGTGGACGGAGGAATCCTCGCGACGATCGGCAAACCCAGTAACGAGTAATCTTTGCCATAATTGGTCTGACCAAAAATAGATAATTGGAAAGAGGAAAAGTTGAACTGTTGTTTAAATTGGTATATAAGATTGGTCTAGATTCTGTCCGGACCAAAAATACGAACCTATTGTTAGGGGGAACACAATGAACATTAAGCGTGCGTTCGCACTGCTCTCATTATCTTTGACCGCGCTGTCCTTAGCCCCGGCGGCTGTTGCGCAAGAAGAGAGTGCACAAGACGAAATGATCGAAGAAGTTGTAACCATCGGTATCCGCGGTTCTCTGAGAAACGCCATCGATACCCGAAGAAATTCGGACAACCTTATCGAAGCAGTTTATGCCGAAGACATTGGCAAATTGCCTGACCAGAACCTCGCCGAGGTCCTCGAGGGCATTACCGGCGTCCAGATTACCCGGAGAGCCGGTGTTGGCACCGGCGTACAGATTCGCGGTACCAATGCGAACCGAATCGAAATCAATGGTGTGTCCACCGTAGGTTCCGGTTCCGGTCGTTCCGGCATCAACTTTGAAGACGTTAATGCGTCAATTATTTCATCGGTTGAAGTCACCAAATCGCCGGAAGCCAAGACCATCGAGGGTTCCGTTGGTGGCACCGTCAACCTGAAAACGATTCGTCCGCTTGACCTGACAGATACGTTATTCGCGGTCAAGGCTCAGGCCGAAGACAGCAGCCTCAGCAGTGAAAGCGTTACGCCAAGACTCGCAGCTGCTTACGGCGACAATTGGTCAACTGATGCTGGTGAATTCGGCTTCGTTGTTACCGCCAGTTATACGGAGCAGGAAGCCGTGTCGTTCCGTCCTCGTACCGACCGCGACAACCGCGTTACGAACGACCCTGGCAATAATCCGGCTGAGTATCTCGGCATTCAGTTCCTGGTGCAGGAGCAGGAGAACGACGTCTACGAGACCACAAACATTGCTACGACCTTGCAGTGGGCGCCGAACGACAACCTGACATTTCATCTCGATGCAATCGTTAACGAGCAGGAGCGGGCGCAGCGTTCGTACAGGCTTCAGGCATCGGGTGTCAGCGCGCTGATCAACGACAGCAGACCCTCGGTGTTTGAAACAGTCGATTTCAAAGTAGGTCCCGGTCTGTTTGACGCGGCTTACCAGGGCATAATTGAGCCCAACCTGGCTATTGATGATGACGATCCAAACCTGCGTTTCTCGAGTGATACCGGTTCCCGAGTCACTGATAGTGAGATAATTGCACTCGGTGGCGAGTGGGTAGGTGACAGGTTAACGGCCTATGTCGAGTACGCGATGACAGGATCGGATACGGTT
>CALZHX010000157.1 GCA_945787435.1 uncultured Woeseiaceae bacterium | reverse complement strand
ACCGGTACATTGGGTGACGTCGACGTCGTTTGCGGACCTTCGAGCTGGGTGTCCGGTATGACGATGGTCTCTGTATTGGTCGACCTGACTGGCTCGACGTACGGATTGTTCGCGTCAATGATGACATCGCCAGGCTGCAATTCCGCCAGTGGCGATTCGCCTGACCGGGCCTCAGTTTCAGCCGGTGCCGTGTTCGCCGCAACATAGGCAGGCTCATAGACTGCACTGTCGACCCGAGGCACAACAGGGTCCATTCCAGCCGGCACTTGTGCATCGGCGTCGAAACTCGGAATCATCAACCAGCTTCCGGCCTTGAGCTTGTTCGGGTCGTTATCGATGAACGCGTCCGGGTTCATATCAAAAATCAGGTTCGCTGTTTTCCAGACGCCCACAGGCCGATTCTCTACCTGTTGCGCGATCTCGCCCAACGTTGCACCCGGCGGTGCCTGGAATCGCGTCGCCTCGGCAATCGGTTCGCTAATCACACTTCGCGGACGCTCGGCTGCGGGCGCGCGCCTGACGACCGATTGCGCGTCGAGCTGTGGTTGCGCGGCGACGCGCTCCGGCGTCGGCGCCTTGATCACTGGCGCACCAATCGGATCGATAAACATCATGTACTCGCGCGTAATCCGCGGCGTGTACTGGCAGTTAATGGAGACGCGCATTGAAACCAGCGGCTCTCGAATGATCGAGCTGCCCGTGATGGCGATTACACCGTCAGTAACAATCAGGGAACCGCGATCGAGGGATGGCAGCCCACCCGCACCCATCATAGGCTGCAGCGATACGCAGGTATCGGATATAAGTTCATTCGGACCAAGCGCGTAAGCGATGCTCGCACGTAGCGGCTGACCCAGCGTTGAATGGACCTTAACGTCGCCAAGTTCCAGCGCTGTGGCTGGCGACGCGGCAAGGCCGCCACCGACGACGACCAGAGCGGACTTCAGTTTTGATGATGTATTCAATTCCCGGCACCCCGTTCGTGCGATTTGTTCCGCACATTCCTCACCATTCTATGTTTTGCTGGCTCGCCGTCGCTAGCGCACGGGTCCACCTTCAAAGTGTGACCTGCGTCACACTCTTCTGGACCTTTAAAAACAATTAGTTAGAGCTCGCAGCCGTGAGTTCGGCCAGGGATGTCTGCCGGCGCTTTTGAGTGTCTTGCAAAACGACCTCAGGTTCGTTGACATAATGGCCCTGCATGTAATCCAGGCCGAGCTGAAAGAGCACGGCCATGGCATTCGCATTCTCGACGCGTTCGGCAATCGACTTGATTTTGCGTTCGTTGGCGGCGCGGACAATTTTCTCGACACTTTTCTGCACTTCCTTGTCAGTCGTTAGTGAGTGCATGAGCTCGCCATCGACCTTGATGTAGTCGGGCTTGAGGATGTCGAGAATCTGGAATTTTTCGCGGTCGATGCCGTAATGCTCCAACGCAAAGCCGACGCCAATCTTGCGGAGCTTTTTGACGATCGCACGCGTCTGTTTTATGTGTTTCGCAGCATCGCGTTCCGGAATCTGCATCACCAGCCGCGTGCAGTCGAACTCGTGCTTGTCGAATTCCTGGTCCATCCACGGCAGGGTCGTCGAATCGAGAACCGATTGTTTGGAGAGACGCACGAAAACGCGATCTACCTCAGATTCCATGCAGAAATCGATCGCGGATCTGATCATGAAGCGATCAATACTCTTCATCATATTGCTGCGTTCCGCCGCGGGCAGGAATTCTGACGGCAGAACCGAGTTGCCTTGTTCGTCGAGCATGCGAACCAGCAGGTCGTACATCTCGATACCATCGCTGCGCAGACCCGCGATCGGCAATTGGGCGAGACGGAACCGATTATCCATGAGCGCCGATTTGAGGTGCTTGACCCAGATGGCGTCGAATTCCTTCTGCTTGGAGTCTTCATCCGCACTCTCGTTCAGCATTGCAGTGTTGCCACCGGCCTCCTTACCAACCTCGTAGGCATCGACGGTTGCAGCGACAAACTCTTCGAGATTGCAATAGACCTCGTTTGCGGCACAGACGCCGACGGTGCAAGTCAGTTGCGTTGAATTATCGGCAACCTCGAAGGTGCTCTTGCGAATACTCTCGCACAGTTGATTACCCCACACTTCGGCATCACGCGGGCTACCTCGCTCCAGCAGTACCATTATCGAAGTGCCTTCGAAACGTCCGGCGACGTCGCGTGGATGCAAGCGCTTGCGCAGCGCCTCGGCAAACTGCCCGAGTATTTCGTCGGAGTTCAATATGCCGACCTTGTCGAGCACCTCCCCGAAGTTGTCGACCTTTACGTAAGCGAGCACGTGCGTACCTGAAGACGGTTTCCGTGCAAGACGTTTCTGGAGGCGCTCAATAAACTGGGCACGATGGAAGAACAGCGTCGTCGGATCACGTTTCAATGCGTCGTGCACGAGCTTGGTGGGCTCCATGCTGTCTTTGTCCGGTGCTGACACCTTCACCTGGACACAAGGGCCATTTTCAAACGCGAACTTGCGGAACTCGAGATGAACTTCGTTGATGTCATCGCTGGTAACGGGAGACTTGGCGATGAGCTTTTCGTCACTCGCCCACTTGCCGGCAATCGCAGCGACCAGCGCGCCTTTGATGGCTGCCTGGCTGTCGGAATCGAAGTTGTCCATCAATGGCAGGCCAACCGCCTCGTCGTTGCTCGCAGCGCGGAACAATTTCAACCAGGATTCATTGACGTCCGTGATAATGCCATCTTCGACCAGCGCAATCGCGTCGGCGGAGGTCTGCATGTAGTCCTTGAGCTGCTTCTTGTACTCGGTCGCGGAATGAATCGTTGAGTTCAATGCGCGTTCGACTCGCAAGGCGCGCAGTTCACGCGAAACAACCGACTGCAGTCGATCCTTGTTGCCAATCGAAACGAGATCGCAGGCACCGTTTTTCATGGCTTTCTGAATGCTGAACTCGTCGGCCTTTTCCTGGATCGCGATGACCGGAACTTCGGGATTAAAACGATCTTTTTGCTTGATGACCTGGCGAACGGTGTCAGGGTAGTTGTCGCAATTGAGAATCAACAGTTCCACGTCCTCTGCCGCAAGGGTTTCGCGGAGATGTTTTGGATTGTTGGTCCAATGACAATGTGCGGCGTGACCGCCGTCGCGAAGCGAGCTGTTGATCAGCGCAACGTCGTCCTGATTCTCGGTCAGAACGGCTATTGAAATGCTGTGGCGCCCGTTCAAATTGCAATCCTTGCAATGATCCGGAGGTGTCCGTACTGGTCCGGATTCTGTTAAAGAGCGCTGAGTCTAGCACCGCCAATTCCTAAGTCCCGGTCGGCGTGACAAAAGCGTGACGGGAATCATATTTCAGTGTGAATTAGGCGCGATCACTGTGATAATTCGCGATCTACTGGCACATGGACCGGACTCCGGTATCATCCTAGATTATGGCAAATTACAGCACTAACGAGTTCCGCTCAGGTCTCAAGATCATTCTCGACAGCGATCCTTGCATCATCGTCGAGAACGAATTCGTAAAACCCGGCAAAGGCCAGGCGTTCAACCGCGTTCGAATCAAGAACCTCAAGACCGGCAAGACCGTCGACAAGACGTTCAAGTCGGGCGAGAGCGTTGAAGCGGCGGATGTCATGGACACCGAAATGCAGTACCTGTATTCCGACGGTGAGTTCTGGCATTTCATGGTGGCTGACACGTTCGAGCAGTTCGCTGCGGACGCGAAAGCTGTCGGCGACGCCAAAGACTGGATCAGCGATGGCGATATGTGCCAGATCACGCTGTGGAATAACTCGCCGTTGATTGTTGAAGCACCCAACTTTGTTGAACTCGAGATCGTTGAGACGGATCCTGGCGTCAAAGGAGATACTGCGAGCGGTGGCGTGAAGCCAGCTACCTTGTCGACCGGCGCAGTCGTGCGCGTACCGTTGTTTGTTGATCAGAACGAGGTGATCAAGGTCGACACACGATCAAAAGAGTACGTGTCGCGCGTCAAATAAACGGAGTTGGGTCAGAGCCCTGGGGCTCTGACCCCTTTTGGATTTCGCAGAAGAGCCCGCACAATGACTCGATGCCGTCCTGGTCTGTTGCGCTGAAGCGGTCGAGTGACGGACTATCGATATCGAGTACGCCGATCAGCCGATCGTCCACGATTAACGGTACGACGATTTCCGAACGAGAGTCCGCATCGCAGGCGATGTGGCCGGGAAACGCATGCACGTCTGCAACGCGTTGCGTCTCGCGCGTCGCAGCGGCAGTCCCGCAGACGCCGTTTCCTGTCGGAATCCTGACGCAGGCGGGCTTCCCCTGGAACGGGCCGAGTACAAGCTCATCACCGCGCAAGACATAAATGCCCAGCCAGTTGATGTCATCGAGCGCAGCAAAAAGCAGCCCTACGAAGTTGCTGGCATTGGCCAGCGCATCGTCCTCGTCGCCGACCAGGGCGGTCAATTGTGATCCGAGAAGCGTGTAGTCGGTGTCGCTCATGATGTTCGTGTCATGAAAGTAATGACGTCGCCTATATCCTCGGCCTGATCGAGCACCATATGCAAGCGTTCAAGACCGACAGACACGCCGGCGCACTCCGGGAGGCCGGCCTGCAATGCGGCAAGCAGTGACTCGTCGGCAAGCAGGCTGCTCTGGCCCGACTGCTCGCGCATCGCGATGTCTTCCTCGAAGCGCCGACGCTGTTCACCTGAATCGGTCAATTCGACGTACCCGTTGGCGAGTTCGAGATCACCACAGAACACCTCAAAACGATCTGCGACCCGATGGTCACCGGGACAAAGGCGCGCGAGTGCGGCCTGGCCGGCAGGGTAGTGCTGCACGACCGTCAGTTTGTCGGGTTCGAAACACGGTGCGACAACCTTACTCATGATCAGGTCGAGCGCGGCGCTCCGATCATCTTTGAGTTCGGTTTGTAGTCGCGCATCGTTTGTCGCTCGCTCGACCAGCTCGCTCGTGCTCGCATCGAGTGCATTAACGTCGGCGAACTCCAGCATCACATCGTTGTAGTCGCATTTCACCACATTCCCGGAAAGTGACTCCAGGTTCAGGCAGGTGGCGATAAAGTCGACGCAGTCATCAATAATCGCATCGAGTTCATAGCCGAGCCGATACCACTCGGCCATCGTGAATTCCGGTAGATGCCGTTTGCCGGACTCGCCGTCGCGAAACACCCTGCAAATGGAGTAGATGTCGGGATAACCACTCGCGAGCAGCCGTTTCATGTACGTCTCTGGCGACGTCTGCAGAAATGAGTCCGTGCCGGGCTTGCTGCGAACGCCGAGATTTTCGATGTTTCGATCCGATGTGGCGTAGCGACTCAGTGCCGGTGTGTCGACGGACAACAATCCCTGGTCACTAAAATACTGGCGAGCTCTCTCGAGCATTGCGGCGCGGCGCATCGCGACGCGTGTGTCTGATAGCGGCTTCCAGTCGCTCACGCGGACTGAACCGCACCGATGGACTCTCCCATCCGCACGGTGGATTTCGGGTCAAGGCCGGTCTTCCAGGAACCAGCGCCGGCCGGCAGTAACAGGATCACAGTACTGCCCATGTTGAACCAACCCAGCAGATCACCCCTGTGAACCGCATCGGGTCCCTTCTCCAGGCTGATCATTTCGACAACGCCTGTTTTTCGCGGACGAATCTCGCCACTCCAGGGCGTGCTGATACTGCCGACATTGAGTGCGCCGACGAAGACCATGGCGTAAGGACCATGGGCGGACTCGAGGTGGACCACGAGCCGCTCGTTGCGCCGGAACAGGCCGGGCACGTGTGCGACCGTTGCCGTATTCACGCTGAACAGATCGCCCGGTATGTAACGCGCAGCGACGATTCTTCCGTCCAGGGGCGCATGTATGCGGTGATAATCGTATGGCGCGAGGTAGATTGTCGCATAGCTACCGTCAACGTAACGCCGCGCATCCTGCAGGTCAGTCGCCAGCAGGTCTTCGAGTGAGTAATCGAGGCCTTTTGCCTGGAATATGCTGTTGTCGCGAATCGGCCCGGCACTACTGATGGTTCCGTCGACCGGCGACACAATGGAATGCGCATCCGAGTCTATCGGTCGCGCCTTGCTCTCGAGCTCGCGAATGAAAAATGCGTTAAATGTCTCGAAGTCCCCGGGCACATTGAGTTTTACGTCGTCGATGTCGACGTCGTAAAGGCGCACGAATTTCGTTATCAGAAAATCCTTTACGGAAACGTTGCGAATTCTCGCAATGCGATAAATCAGCCCGGTCAGCCAGAATCGGGGCAGCAGATACTGCAGGTACACGAACAGGCGCGCGAGCATCAGTTTCAGTCGCTCAGCGCGACGTTGACGGTCAAAACAACCGCCTCGCCCGCGTAAAAATCGAGAGACACAGTGTCGATTTCGCCGACCGGTCGCATGAGCATCAGGTGCTTGCCGCCTGGCTCGAACACGACGGAGGACTTCGCCGCAACCGTCAAGTCGCCGAGCCGGTACATTCGTGCGATGCCGTCCTCGATCACTGACTCATGCATTTCAATGGATTCGAACTGTGGGCTCTCGACATGCGTAATGACAATCGGTTGTGATGCGTTACTAGTCAATGTCAGGTAGCCGGCTGCCATGCTCATACCAGGTTTGGGCTTTGACACGACAACATCACTTGCGACAAGCGGCGCCGATTCATGGGAACAGGCGCAGCACAGCAGTGCCAGAATCAGAACAGGGATGATGCGCTTCATTGTCGACTCATAATTATTGGCAGGTCATGAACGAAATTGCCGGTTTCGTGGGGAGCGCCAAACAACGCTTTAAACTGGCCGTCCGGGTTGATCACGAGGACCACTGCGGAATGATCGACCGAGTAGTTTTCGCCGTCGGCCGTTGTTTTTTCGAAGAAGATGCCAAGACCGTTAGTCAGTTTAAGTAGCTCAGTCAGGTCGCCGGTAATGCCAAGGTTGTCATCTCCAAAATACGCAATGTACCGCGCCAGGTTCTCCGGCGTGTCGCGTTCGGGGTCGACACTGACGAGGACAATGCGCGGCAACGGCGTGACACCGTCCGCGGCCAGCTGATTTCTTGCACTGGTAAGTACCTGCAAGGTCAGCGGACAGATGTCGGGGCAATGTGTGAATCCGAAGAAAACGAGATTCCAGCGACCCTTGAACACGTCTCGCCCAACCGGGTTGCCATCGTGATCGAGCAGCGAAAATTCGGGTAACTCACCCGCCACAGGCAATACCGTGGCGACCTGCGGCACGGGCGGTGGTGACGCCATCTTGAACGACAGCCATGTACCAAATGCGATTGCGGTCACTGCAACGGCAGCAATGAAAATATGTCTGGGGCCCATTTCTTTCTGTAGAAGGTTTGCGCGAGGCGCATATTCTAAACGACACTCCTTAACTATGGCACCGGAATCCGAAAACAAGGTCACCGTCGAGGACGCAATTCGCCGCATTGCAGATCGATTTGCGGCGGCGGATCTGAATTACGGCCATGGCACGGACAATGCAATCGACGAAGCGGCGTGGCTGGTCTTTGCCTGCCTGGGGCTATCTCACGATGATGCGCCGTCGGCCTATGAGCGTCAGGTCAGCAGTGATGAGCTCAGAAGCCTCGAAGGTCTCGTTTCCCGGCGCATCGACGAGCGCATTCCCGTCGCGTACCTGGTGAAGCAAGCCTGGTTTGCGGGGCTCGAATTCTTTGTCGACGAGCGCGTGCTTGTGCCGCGTTCGCCTTTTGCCGAGCTCATTGCCGATCGATTCGAGCCCTGGCTTGTCCCCGACGACGTGCAACGGGCCGTCGACCTTGGCACCGGCAGTGGCTGCATCGCCATCGCAATTGCCGACGCGTTTCCGGACGCAGAAGTTGACGCGGTTGATGTGTCAGAAGATGCGCTGGCAGTTGCCCGAATCAACATCGATCGTCACGGCCTCGAAGGTCGCGTGCACCCGGTACGATCCGATTTCTTCACCGGGCTCGAGGGCCGAAGCTACGAACTCATCGTGAGTAACCCGCCATACGTCGATGATCAGGACATGGACGCGTTGCCCGACGAATTCCGGCACGAGCCGGAACTGGGCCTGGCTGCAGGGGACGACGGTCTGGATTCAGTTACTGCCATCCTGCATCATGCATCGCGTTTCCTCAGTGACAATGGAATACTCGTCTGCGAGGTGGGCAACAGCCAGGCCGCACTGGAAAATAAGTACCCAGGTGTTGCATTTACATGGCTGGAGTTCGAGCATGGCGGGTCAGGTGTATTTTTGCTTACGAAGAATGATTTGCAGGGTCTGGATTAGTGTCGGGCAATAGTATTGGGCAGAGTTTTGTCGTGACGACGTTTGGCGAAAGCCATGGCGTCGCGCTTGGCTGT
>CALZHX010000156.1 GCA_945787435.1 uncultured Woeseiaceae bacterium | reverse complement strand
GCAGTCGGATGACGGATTCGGCCCTGCATCGCGCAGTGCCGCGCGCGAATCCGAAGGCGAGTTTCACTTCGTGCGCCTCGCTTACTCGGTAAATCGCTTCGCATCCCAGGGGGGTCGCCGTGAAGCCTGGCAGACCGATTGGCCGGACGCCGAGCATCACTTCCTCAAGGGCGTAAATCGCCTGACGACCGTCGAGGCCGCCGAGAACGGACGCGTCCTGATTCCACTGGACGCGGACATCTTCGACTACCCCTGGATCTATGCTGTCGAGGTCGGGCACTGGTACCTGAATCACCAGGAGGCTACGCGCTTGCGCGACTATCTTCTGCGTGGTGGATTCCTGATGGTCGACGACTTCCACGGCACCTGGGAATGGACGTCCTTCAAAGCGTCGATGGACAAGATCTTCCCGGATCGTCCCATTGTCGACATACCGCAGGACGACGAAGCCTTTCACGTACTGTACGACCTCGATCATCGCGTTCAGATTCCGTCGCGCATGTTCATTTATTCAGGCCAGACCTGGGAACGCGATGGCGTCACGCCACACTGGCGTGGGATCTACGATGACGACGGCCGCCTTATGGTAGCCATCAACTTCAATATGGACATCGGTGACGCGTGGGAGCATGCCGACTGGCCGGACTATCCCGAAAACATGACAGCGCTGGCTTATCGTTTTGGCATTAACTACCTCATCTACGCGATGACACATTAATAAGGGCACGTGCGATCGTTGTTTGAAATCTTCTTCAAGTACTCGCTACAGGACTTCGCACGCAGCGACCTGGTTTTCACGGCGGAGTGGCCGACATGGCTCCTGCTGCTGATTGCCACAGTTGCAGTAGCGGGGTTGTCGGCGGTGTTGTGGCGCCGTCGCGGTGCTGCGACGCCCGGGCAACTGCTTGCCGTGTGGACACTTCAGCTACTCATGCTGGCACTGGTGGCAGTGCTGTTGCTGCAACCCGCCTTGAAGACGGAACAACTGAAACCCGGCGAGAACACCGTCGCGCTGGTTGTCGACAATTCCGGGAGCATGGCTTACGGCGAGGGGCCGCGACGTTTCGATGTTGCGCTCGAAAGCCTGGCTGCCGCCATTCCCTCAGATTCGACAGGCCTCACGTCACAATATTATGTGGTGTCAGACGTTGCGGAGCCTGTTGAGACCTTCACTGGCGCCGAGCCCGCCGGAACATCGACCTCAATCGCTGACTCCCTGATCGATATCATTGATAGCGCACGCTCACAGTCGCTCGCCGCTGTAATCCTGGCGTCGGACGGAATTGACACTGCGGGTGGTCTCTCTGCCAGCCAGTTGGCCGACGTGGCCGCATTCGGTGTTCCCATCCACACGATCGGCGTTGGGCGCGACCGTATTCCCGAGGACCTCGAACTCGCGCAGCTTGTGGCCCCCACAAAAGCGCTGCCCGGCAGCACGGTAACCGCACGCGTAACGATTCGCCATGACCGGGAGGGCGAAGCCCGTGTGCGTGTCTATGACGGTGACGAACTTCTCGCAACGGAAGCTGTTCAGCTACCGGCCAGCACGACGACCACGACCGCAAAGGTCAATCTTGATCTGCGCGATGCAGGCTACCATCGCCTCCAGTTCAGCGTTGATGGTGTCGATACCGAGCCCGAGCTGCGCAACAACGTCCGCTCAACACTCGTCAAGGTTGAGGAGCAACAATTTCGCGTTCTTTATTTCGAGGGTGAACCGCGTTGGGAGTACAAATTTATGCGGCGCGCCATGAATCCGGACGGTGATATCCGCCTCGTTTCTCTGCTGCGCGTCAGCCCGAACAAGTTCTATCGCCAGGGACTGGAGTCAGCGGAGCAGCTCGAGGCCGGCTTCCCCGCGACTCGAGACGAGTTATTTGCTTATGACGCGCTGATCATCGGCAGTGTGGAAGCCGCGTCCCTGGGCGAGGAACAACAACAGATCATCGGCGATTTCGTCAGCGAGCGTGGCGGCAGCCTCCTGATGCTGGCCGGGCCAAACGGTTTGGGCAACGGTGGCTGGGGCCAGTCGGCCATCGCAGACCTGCTTCCGTCTCGCTTGCCGCCGTCGTCCGTAGACTCGTTTGTTCGCACCAGGGCCGCGGTCCGGCTGACGCCGCAAGGCGCCGACACCGAGATGCTGCGCCTTGCAGCAACGGCCAACGAGAACCGGGCCGTCTGGGCAAGCCTTCCGGAAGTCGCCGACTACCAGACGACGGGCAACATGAAACCGGCGGCGATGACACTGCTCAACGCAGTAACTGAAACCGGCAGTCAGCCGCTGCTGATCACCCAGCCGTATGGCCGGGGCCACGTCTATGTCCTCGCGACGGGTGGCACCTGGCGATGGCAGATGAGCTCACCGCTGGAGGATCAGAGTCACGAGACCTTCTGGCAGCAGCTCATGCGGGCATTGGTCGCCAACGCGCCGCCAGGCATTTCCCTTTCGGCAAATGGCAGCCAGGGCACGGCCGAGGTTCAGTTGCGCGCTGAATTTCGCGATGATGCGTTCAGGCCGATTGACGATGTGCGTGTGTCTGCCGTGGTTTCTCATGAGGATGGCGACACCTATACGCTGGACCTGTTACCCAGCCAGGAGGATGCTGCCGTTCACGTTGCCGACGCACCGCTGGGCGAAACCGGAACCTGGTACGTCGAAGCCATTGCCGAGCGCGATGGCGAGGCGATTCATGTTGCAAGAACGAGTGTTTACTCCGAGTCCGAGCAGGCCGAATACTTCAATATTCGGCGCAATTCGGCGCTGCTCAGGCGCCTGTCCGATGCAACGGGCGGCCAGTATTTCGAACCGGGTGACCTCGGCGCCCTGCCCGACCTGCTGCGCTACTCGAATGCGGGCATCACGGAGCAGATACTGCGTCCGGTTTGGGATGCGCCGGCGCTCTTCTTTTTGTTGTTCATTGTTAAGTTCGGTGAGTGGTTGCTGCGGCGCCGCTGGAGGACGATTTGACGAAGCGGCTCACAAGCCTGGCCGGACTGGTGCTGCTCCCTGCGCTGACCTTCGCGGAGCTGCACGCCGTCGTCGTTGAAGGGCTTCCCGGCGATCAGATTTATGCCGAACAATTCGATCGCCAGGTCACAGCCATCAGTATGGCCCTGAGATCTGTAACGGAAAGGGAGCGCGTGCGCGTGTTTCGCACCGACGAGGCCTCGCGCGACGCAGTGCTCGGGTACCTCGAGTCCCTGCAGTCCGGGGTCCGCTCGAGCGACCAGTTCGCGCTGTTCCTGATCGGGCACGGCAGCTACGACGACGTCGAGTACAAGTTCAATATTCCCGGTCCTGATCTGACCGGCGACGACATTGCAGCGAGTCTCGACGAGCTACCCAACACCGACCAGGTACTCGTCAACACGAGCAGTTCGAGCGGTGCGATAGCCGATCTCGTCGCCGGCGACAGCCGTATCGTCATACTCGCGACGCGCAGTGGTGCGGAGCGCCATGCAACACGCTTCGGCGATTATTTCGCGATCGCGCTCGGTGATCCCAGCGCCGACATCGACAAGAACGAGAGAATTTCAGTCGCGGAAGCTTTTCGCTTTGCCGAGCGGCAGGTTAGCGATTACTTCGAACGCAACGATCAGCTGGCAACCGAACATGCAACTCTCGAGGGCGAACGTGCCGAGCGCATCACGCTGGCGAGACTTGGCGGCGCGCAACCTAACGTCGTCGATACGGCGCTCGGCGAACTGATCGCCGACCGTGATGCGCTCAATGCTCATATTGAGGCTCTGCGGCTTTCCCGTGACGACATGCCGCAGGCGGACTACCAATCTGCATTGCTCGAGAGAATGCTCGAGCTGGCGCGCGTCGAGGATGCCATTGAAGCAAGACAGGAAGAACAGGGTGCGAACGAGTAACCGCATAGTTGGCTTCCTGGCTGTCGCTTGCATGGTGCTGCCGGCGAGCGCGACTGCACGAGGGATTCATTACGGGGCTGTGACGGACCCGGCGATACTCAATTGCGATCGGTTGCAATGGCGCGGTGAGACAGAGCAGTCTCGATTTTGTTACGCCGAACTGCTGCGCAGCACGACACCGGCAGCGGCCAAAGCCGAAGCCGCGTGGGCGCTGAGTAACCTCAAGCAGGCCAACGACTGGTTTCGCGTCGCGATGGCGGAGTCCCCCGATGACTACGCCACCAAGGTCCGATGGGGCGATCTGTTTGCGGCATCACACCAGCATGGCGAGGCCATGAACATCTACCGCGAAGTTCTCGACGAAGACCCGGCCAATGCGTTCGCTATGCTGGGTGCTGCACAAGTACTTGTCGACAGCTTTGAGGATGCCGCCAATGCCTACCTCGAGCCGCTAATGATGGGCACCGCATTGGGCGATGGCGCCCTGCTGGGTGCGTGGTTGCTCATGGCCCGTGTATCGCTTGAGAATGGAAATTACGATGAGGCTGCCGCCGCCCTGCTCGAAGCCGACGAACTCATAGCGCAGACCGGCTGGCCACCGCTGGAGGTTTACGCACTGCGCGCCTCCATGGACCTCCTGAATAATAGCGACAGCAACCACTGGACAGAGTTGTCGCTGCAGTACAATCCGCACTTCGGCGGCATCTACGCGACACCGGCGCATTTCTACATGATCACGCGCCGTTACCGTGCTGCCATCGACATGTACCAGAAGGCCGTGGACATTGAGCCTGGCCTCGCAGCAGCGCACGAAGAACTCGGCATCAACCTGCTGCGCGACAACCAGATGACACGCGCGCGACAACATCTCGAAACCGCTTACGGGCTGGACCCGTTCAGCCCACGAGCTGTGAACACGCTGCGACTCATGGATTCGTACGGCGATTTTCGCCTCGTGGAGGATGCGCCCGACACGGACGGCGGGGTCCCCATCGTGCTTCGACTGCACGAGAACGAATCGGCAGCTATCGCGCCCTACGCCACGAAGCTCACGAGAGACAGTATCGACGTGTTCGCCAAACGCTATGGATTCGATCTGCGGGAGCCGGTGGTGATCGAGATGTACCCCGATCATGAGGACTTCGCGGTGCGCACCGCCGGCATGCCGGGCCTCGGCATCCTCGGCGCGACATTTGGCTACGTCATAGCAATGGACTCGCCGTCAGGGCGACCTTCGCAGCAGTTTCAGTGGGGCACAACGCTGTGGCACGAAATGGCGCACGTGTTCACGCTCGAAGCAACCAACCACCTGGTGCCGCGCTGGTACAGCGAAGGTATCTCTGTGTTCGAAGAATGGCGTACCGGACCGAATCCGGGCGTGCGCATCCCGATGTCGGTCTACAGCGCGATGAAGGACGATCGATTCCTGCCAATCGCGGGTCTGGATGAGGGTTTTTTGCGGCCGACCTATGACAATCAGGTTATCGTGTCCTACATGCAGGCCGGACTGGTGTGCGACTTCATCGATCGGCACCTTGGCGCGGACAAGCTTCGTGAACTGTTGGTCGCGTACCGCGAAGGACTGACTACCGAGGAAGCCATCACATCTGTGCTGCAGCTGGAACCGGCCGAGTTCGACGAGCTTTTCGCGGACTTCATCGAGACAGAACACGGTGCTGTTCTCAACAAGCTCGAGGAATGGCATCACAAACAGACCGAAATAAATGACGAGCTTGCCGAGGATAACTGGAGCAGCGCCATTGAACTCGCAAACGCCCTGGTCGACATCATTCCGCAGTACATTGAGCCCGACAGCCCTTACCTCGCGCTCTCCAGGGCGCACAACGAGCTCGGTAACCGCGAAGATGCGCTGAACGCGCTCATGACGTTCTGGAAAAACGGCGGCTACGATCCGTCGTCTCTGAAACGGCTCAGTCACTGGCTCACCGAAGCCGACCGTGACGAAGAAGCGATCGACGTGATGATGAGCGTCAACCTCGTTGACCCGCTGGATCGCGACCTGCACGGCGAACTGGGTGACATGTTGCTCGCTGCCGGTCGCGCCGCCGAGGCATTGCAGGAATACGAGATCGCGTTGGCGCTTAAGCCGCACGACATGGCGACAGCCTGGTTCCGCATGGCACAGGCGCAGCACAAACTCGGCAACATCGAGCGGACGCAGGAGCATTTGTTGCAGGCGCTCGATATCGCACCGAATTTCAGACCCGCCCAACGGCTCTTGTTGCAGCTGGCAAGCGGTGAAGCAAACTAACAACACATCAATACGGAAATAACGGCATGGCGAACAGGAAAACAGAAAAGGTATTCGAGTCTGACGAGGTACGCGAACTCATCGTCGCATTCAAGAAAGCCACTGATGGTCTTCGCGAAGAAGTCGGCAAGGTCATCATCGGCCAGAAAGATGTCGTCGAACATCTTCTCGTAACGCTACTGGTCGGCGGGCATTGCCTGATAACGGGTATGCCGGGCACAGCCAAGACCTTGCTGGTACGCACGCTTGCCGATGCGCTCGGACTGACGTTCAAGCGCATTCAGTTCACTCCGGACCTGATGCCGACCGACGTAACTGGCACCGACATCATCGAAGAAGACGCAGCTACGGGT
>CALZHX010000155.1 GCA_945787435.1 uncultured Woeseiaceae bacterium | reverse complement strand
GTCCGCTTTGGGTCACAAGCAGTCTCTCAGAGCCTACCATGTGAACGGCTGGTTTCGGGCGCATAGCAGTCATTGTCGCCTGGACTCGCAGCGTGATAACTAATTTCCGGCGATCGTCATTTCGCTGACCAGCAACGAACCGCAGCGAATCCCGCCGCGCGTGTCCTGATCCACGCCAATCGCGGCGATGCGCTGGTACAGGTCACGCAGATTGCCTGCAATCGTGACCTCATGCACCGGGTACTGAATCTCGCCGTTCTCAACCCATTGACCGACCACACCGCGCGAGTAGTCGCCTGTGACGGCATTCAAGCCATGCCCGATGAGCTCCTCGACAATCAGGCCAGTACCCATTTCGGCAAGCAGCGATTCGAGATCGCCGCCGGTGCCGGGCACAATCAGGTTTTGCGTACCGCCCGCGTTTGCCGTGGTCTGCAAGCCGAGCCGGCGCGCCGAGTAGCTGCTCAGCACATAGCCCTGCAACACACCATCGGCGACGATATCACGATCGTAAGTTGCCACGCCTTCGGCGTCGTAGGCCGCGCTCGCCATGGCTTTTGGCATATGCGGTCGTTCTTCGATACGGACGAATTCCGGAAAAATGGTCTCTCCCACGGCATCGAGGAGAAATGTCGCACGACGATACTGGGCGCCACCCGCAATCGCCCCGATAGCGTGGCCAATAAAACCCCGCGCCAATTCGGGTGTGAACAGCACGGGCGCCTTTGTCGTCTTGATCTTGCGCGCGCCCAGGCGGCCGATCGTGCGTTGTGCCGCGGTTTCGCCAATGAACTTCGCCTCCTCGAGGTCCGCCGCATCTCGCGCCGCGCTGTAGTAGTAGTCGCGCTGCATTTCGCCATCCTGACTGCCGAGCACAACGCAACTGATGCTGTGGCTCGACTTGGAGAAACTGTCGATAAAGCCGTGCGTATTACCGTAGGCACGCGTACCACGGTGGGTCGAAACAGTCGCGCCTTCCGAGTTATCGATCCGCTTATCGAACTTGAGGCCGGCGTCTTCGCAGGCAATCGCCATGTCAATGGCGTCGGCCGCTTCAATCGGCCAGGCGAAATCGAGATCCAGGTCCTGAGGATCCGCGCACATCAAATCTGCGTCGGCCAGGCCGGAGTGCGGGTCCTGTGCCGTGCAGTCGGCAAATGTGCAGGCCTTCTGGACAGCCTCGCGAATCGACTCCGGACGTATGTCCGTGGTACTCGCGCTGCCCTTGCGCTTGTCCTTGAATACGGTGATTCCGAGACCACGATCGTTCGTGTACTCGAGATTTTCCACATCGCCCAAACGCGCTGTCGCGGACAGTCCGGTTTCACTGCTAACCGCTACTTCCGCCTGATCCACGCCGCGCTGTTTCGCCTCCTCGAGCGCCACGCGCACAAGGGCTTCAAGTTCCTCTCGTCCCATGAGGTAAGCTTATCCGGTGACCGATTCAAAGCCCAGCAAAAGCGCGAGAAAACGCGCGCAGCAGGAGTTGCAATCACTCGGCGAGCAGCTCATCTCGCTTGGTGACGCCGAGCTCGTGTCACTGGCGCTCGATGAGCGCCTTTACGATGCCGTCAAGAAGGCAAGGAATATGAAAGCGCACGGTGCGCTGCGTCGACAAAAACAGCTCATCGGCAAGCTGATGCGCGACCTCGACCCGGAGCAGATACGTCTTGCCCTTGTCGCTTTGCGCGCTGACGACACGCGTGACAAACAGGTATTCGCACGAGCCGAAAAGTGGCGGGACCGGATCGTTCGAGATGGAACAGCGGCGTTTGATGCCTTCGCTGCGGAGACAGGTACGCCGGACCCGGGTTTGCGGTCACTACTTGCCGAGCTCGATGTCGCATTCAGTGAGAGGGACGAGAAGACCGTGCGTCGCAAGATTTTCCGGCGTATTCACGAGATTCTGGGTAAAATCGCGTAAATGAGTATCAAAGTTGGAATCATCATGGGTTCCCGGTCCGACTGGGAAACGATGCAGCATGCGAGTGCCATGCTCGATTCGCTCGGCGTGCATTATGAAGTAACGGTGGTTTCTGCACACCGCACGCCCGACCTGTTGTTTGAGTATGCAGAGTCCGCTGTTGAACGCGGACTGCAGGTCATCATTGCAGGAGCCGGCGGCGCCGCGCATCTGCCGGGTATGGCGGCCGCGAAGACACGTGTGCCGGTCCTCGGTGTACCGGTGCAATCCAAAGCCCTGAATGGCATGGATTCGCTGCTGTCGATCGCCCAAATGCCGGCCGGTATCCCGGTCGGCACAATGGCCATCGGCAAGGCCGGGGCTACAAATGCCGCACTGCTCGCGGCTGCCATTGTTGCCAACGATGACGAAGCTGTCGCCAGCGCGCTTGATCAATTTCGGCAGAACCAGACTGACAAGGTTCTCTCCGACCCCGACCCGAGAAGCTAGCCGATGCGCATCGGCATTATTGGGGCCGGGCAACTCGGTCAGATGCTCGGATATGCAGCCAGCGAGCTCGGGCACAAGTGCTACTACCTGGATCCGTCCGATGCGCCACCCGCCGCCAAAGCAGGCCCGGTCATCCAGGCAGCGTTCGACGATCGCGTCGCATTGACCATACTGGCCGAGAAATGCGATGTCCTGACATACGAGTTCGAGAACGTCCCCGTTGAAGCGCTGCAGGATCTCAATGACAAGGTACCGGTTTACCCGCCACCCGATGCCCTGCGCCTCGCCCAGGACCGGATGACCGAGAAACGGTTGTTCGAACGGCTCGACATACCGCTTCAGAAGTATCATCAGATTGACTCGATGGATGACCTGATCCAGGCCATCGAATCGATCGGCTTGCCCCTCGTTATCAAAACCCGGCGCATGGGCTATGACGGCAAGGGGCAATTCGTTCTGCAGAACGAGGAGCAGGTCGGTGCGGCCTGGCAAGAGCTCGGCGGGCAGGCGTTGATCGCCGAGCAATGGATTAATTTCGACTATGAGGTCTCGGCGATCGGCGTGCGCAGCGCAAACGGTGACATTGCAACCTATTGCCTGACACACAATGAGCATGCTGACGGAATCCTGCGCGTATCGCGTGCGCCGGTCGCTGACGAGTCGTTAACCCACAGCGCCACAACGTATTTGCGCGCAATGCTTGAGTCTCTCGAGTATGTCGGTGTTCTTGCGCTTGAGTTGTTCGTCGTCGGCGACGAGCTGCTGGCCAATGAATTTGCGCCTCGCGTTCATAACTCCGGGCACTGGACGATCGAGGGTGCTCAGACCAGCCAGTTCTCGAATCACATCCTGGCCATGACCAATGCGACGCCAGGGTCGACCGCAACAGTCGGTCACGCCGGCATGGTTAACCTGATCGGGACCATTCCGGATGCGGCCAGAGAGCTGGGTGACGGCGCTCTGCACGACTATGGGAAGTCTGCCCGGCCGGGTCGCAAACTCGGTCATATCACCGTGGTGGCCAACTCCGCCGAGGGCCGCGACACCTTGATCGAGCGCATAAACCAATGTGTGACGTAATTCACCAAAGCGTGAGGAACTACGATATAGCCGGAATCCCGAAAAAGCGGGTAAACTGAGTCGAAAGAATACGACATGCCTTACCTCGAACACTTCAATTTGCGGGAACAGCCGTTTCGGCTGACTCCCGACCCGGATTTCCTGTACTGGAGCAAGCAGCATGCCCGGGCCAAAGCCTATATGGAGTCAACCATATGGCTCGCGGATGGCTTTGTCGTCATTACCGGTGAAATCGGCTCCGGCAAGACGACGCTATTGCAGTCATTTCTCGACGAACTGGACGACGACGTCGTCTATGCGGTCGTATCGCAGACGCAGCTCACACCGACGCAGTTCCTTCAGGCCGTGCTCACCGAATTCGGATTCAAGCCGTTCGACAAGCGCAAAGTCGAGCTGCTCGACATGCTCAACATGTTCCTCATCGAGCAATACTCCAATGGCAAAAAAGTAGTACTCATCGTTGACGAAGCGCAAAACCTCATGCACAGGGTGCTCGAGGAAATTCGCCTGATGTCAGGAATCGAAACGCATAAAGAAAAGGTACTCCGCATCATTCTTGCCGGCCAGCCGGAACTCAAGGACACGCTCGATTCGCCGGGCCTTAAGCAGCTTGTGCAACGTGTCCGGCTGCGGTTCCACATCGGACCGCTCGACAGCCGCGAAATGCGGGAATACATCAATCATCGCCTGGCCGTCGCCGGCCGCCCCGATGGCAAACTGTTTGAAGAAGACGCATTCGATATTATTCAACGGTACTCAGGCGGCGTACCGCGCCTGATCAATACCTTGTGCGACACAGCGATGTTGTGCTCATTCGCAGATGAGAAGCCCACGGTAAGTGCTGATGACATCATGTCAGCGGTTGCCGAGCTCGACTGGAAAGAACACGAGAGCACAACAGGCCGCTACAGAAAGATGCAGCAGGTTACCGAGCGCCTCAATGATCGCAGCAATATCTCGCAGCTCGAAGTGCGTAACGATGGTGAGAGCATTTCGGTGCAAGCGTTCCCCGCCGGACGCATCATCGTCGGACGCTCACCAGACAACGAGATCTACATCAAGAGCAAATTCGTTAGCCGACATCACGCGCAGATTGTCAGCGATGAGAATGGTTGCACGATCGAGGATCTAAATAGCACCAATGGCGTATTCATGGGCGAGAAGCAGGTCAAGAAGCAACAGCTGAGAGACGGCGACGTGGTGACACTCGGTGCCTACGAACTCGTCTATACCGATTTGCGTCGAAGCGAACCGGCGAACGAGGAAGATTTTCTTGATGACTCTGATGGCGACGACGAGGCTTCGGTCGTCGGCGAGTAGATTCTCAGCGATCCGGGCGTTGCCCAACACGCTTGTCGGTGACGCGATAGTCACGACGCTTGAGTAATACGGCTAATCCTGCAACCAGGCAGACCACCCCGGTCGCGAAGCATATTGTCGGCCAGTAGCCGTGATTGATGTACATTGACGCAGCCAGCGACATCGCACCGGCAAGCATGTACAGGTACGGCAGGCTTTCGTAGATTGGTCGTGAAACCCACATAGAACATCATTTTCCACGGCGAGTGCCATGGAGTCCAGTCACTATGGGTGGGAGGGGACCTCCGGGAGTCGCTCAGCGTTTGGAGCGCCCGATACCGAACAGGCCCAGAATTCGCGACAAAATCGAGTCTGAAAGACCGTCAACGGTAAGATCGGGCTCGGAATCGTGACCGTCGGCGCGCAGTCCCTGCACGGCTTTCTGCGAATTGGCGTCCAGATCATTCTCGGTAATTGTTGTTTCGAAAGCCATCATCTCGTTCCTTGAAAAGACAAACGAACACTACATCGAACATAAGCCCAATTCGGTGAACAACCTCACAATGTCAAATGCGAACTCCACCGAAATCCAGTTATGTAAAAAGAAAGCCGGCGGGCAGGATATTCGTTGGCGGAAGTAAAGCGCAGCGCAGCGAGCCATGCAGCCAACGAATATGCTGGCTGTCGGCTTTTTCTACCCAGTACCGCCCACGGTGAGTTCGTCGATCTTGAGGGTTGGCTGGCCAACTCCGACGGGAACTGACTGCCCTTCCTTGCCGCAGGTTCCAACACCGGAATCGAGCGCAAGGTCGTTGCCGATCATCGATATCTGCGTCAGCACTTCGGGTCCGTCGCCGATCAGCATGGCGCCTTTAACCGGCGTCGTGATCTTGCCGTTCTCAATCAGGTAGGCCTCGCTCGCGGAAAACACAAATTTGCCAGACGTGATATCGACCTGACCACCACCGAAGTTAGGGGCATAAAGGCCATTGTCGACCGAAGCGATGATGTCTTCCGGATTGTCCGGGCCAGCCAGCATGTAGGTGTTGGTCATGCGCGGCATCGGCATACAGGCGTAGGACTCACGACGGCCATTGCCGGTCGGTTCGACGCCCATAAGGCGCGCGTTGAGTTTGTCCTGCATATAGCCCTTGAGGACTCCATTCTCGACCAGCACGTTGTATTTGCCTGGAGTGCCTTCGTCGTCCACCGCGAGTGATCCGCGTCGATCGGGCAATGTTCCATCATCTACGATCGTGCAATTTTCGGGTGCGACTTTCTCGCCAACCCGTCCCGAGAATGCTGACGTGCCCTTGCGATTGAAGTCACCCTCAAGACCATGGCCAACCGCTTCGTGCAGCAATATGCCGGGCCAGCCCGAGCCGAGAACGACCGGCATCATGCCGGCCGGCGCCGCGACAGCCTCCAGTTGAACGACCGCCTGGCGCACGGCCTCACGCGCAAACTCCATAGGCACGCCACCGGACAAAAAATAATTGAGATCGGCCCGTGCACCGCCACCTGCATAACCCTGCTCACGGCGACCGTCCTGCTCGAGGATTACGCTGACATTCAGGCGCACGAGTGGACGTACATCGGACGCCAATGTGCCGTCGGAAGCGGCGATTAGTACCAGATCCTGACTGCTCGAGAGGCTGATGATGACCTGTTCGATGCGGCTGTCCAGGTCCCTGGTTTTCGCCTCGATGTCGGCCAGCAACGTGGTCTTTTGTTCGTCGCTTATGCTGACTAACGGGTCGATGGCCGGGTACAGCAATGGCGAATCCGTTCGCTGCCACGCCTGCAGAGCCTTGCTCTCGCCCTGGCGGGCTATTGCACGAGCAGCGCCTGCCGCGTGTTCGAGTGCGGGCAGGACCAGCTCGTCGGAATATGCCAGGCCGGTTTTCTCGCCGCTGACAGCGCGAACCCCGACACCCTGGTCGAGACTGAAGCTGCCCTCCCGGATGATGCGATCCTCGACGGTCCAGCTTTCCTGGCGGCTGACCTGAAAATACAGGTCCGCATAGTCCACGCCACCCTGCATCATCGAGCCTAGCGTCTTGCTCAGGTGTCCTTCGTCGAGCCCTACGGGTTCGAGCATGCGGGTCATCACGGAACTAATTGAGTTGTCAGTTTGGCTCATAGTCGTCGGTTAGTGAGCGCCGGAAACTCGCCACGCAATTTCGCCGGCAGATCCGGATCTATGTCAGCGGCGACGAAGCAGTTCCCCTCGGCCTGTTCCGCGAGCACTTTGCCCCACGGATTGATGATCACCGAGTGTCCGTACGTCGCCCGATTGTCTGGATGCTCACCATATTGCCCGGGTGCGACGACGTAAGCCAGATTTTCTATCGCGCGGGCGCGCAGCAGCGTCAACCAGTGGGCTTCGCCCGTCAATTTCGTGAAAGCTGCCGGAACGGTGAAAAACGTCGCACCGTCGTCGACGAGCGTTCTGTACAACTCCGGAAAGCGAACGTCATAGCAGATAGTCAGCCCGATGCGCCCGGCGGGCGTAGCCACCGTAACCGGCTCGCTGCCCGGGTACATTGACCACGACTCCTGGTAGGACTCTTCATGATCGGGCAACTTGACATCAAAAAGGTGAATCTTGCGGTACACCGCTTGCTGCACACCATCGGTGTCATACACAGGACATCCACCATAGACACGCTCGGGCTCGGGTGAGCGTAGCGGCATGCTGCCGGCCACAATCCACAGGCCATACCGCCTCGCGGCATCCGCGAGAAAGGCCTGGATCGGGCCATCGCCTTCCTCTTCAGCGAAGCTGGCCTTGTCGCGGCCCTTCTCTGGCATCAACGCAAAATTCTCGGGCAACACGGCAAGCCTGCAACCGTCTGCTGCAGCGCCAGCGAGCAGTTTGTCGGCAAGCCGCAGGTTTCCCTGCACATCCGACTGGCTGTTCATTTGAATCGCCGCGACTCGCATTGTCTGCTATGAATCGTCCTTATCGATGCAACCCGTCATTGCACCGCTCAGCGCGAAAACTTCAGCCGTCGCCGCCTCAATAATTGGCTCATCAAAAGTGCCCCCGATGCCGTAGTACACCTGCGTGACTTCCTGCAGTGGCTTCTTGAAAATCTGCGAGAAAATCAGCAACGCCGCTGCAACCTGTGGACCCGCAACCAGCGCACCTGCAATCGGTAACGCATTGCCAAAGCTGGCGCTAACTACAGCCATCTGCTCATAGTCACGCGTCACGAGACCTGCCCTGCCGATGATACCGATGTCGGCCGCCGGACTCTCAAGCGAGAGGTTGCAGGTGTACGCGTTGCCATCGACCAGCGCGAACGTGCCCTGAATCTTGTCGAAGCCAAACCCTTTGCCGAACACGTCACGGAAATCCAGCGACAGACGCCGCGGCAGAGCTGCAATACTCATGAGCCCAAAGACGCGGCCAGCGCCCGGCTTCACCTCTTCGAGTTGGCCTGTACCGATACGGACCTTGACCTGGCCGTCGATCGATTCCAGCATTTTTTCGTTCGGGCCTCCCGACCAGCTCAAGTCGAGCAGCATCGACAGGTCATCGCCGACGATACCCGGCTCGTAGTCGAGCCTCGTCATCGTCGCTTTCACATCGGTACTCGTCAGTGATGCCGTAATTGAGCTGCGGTGGCCAGCCGGGTCCGTTTCATCGACGACCCATTTGCCGGTACCGATGATTTCGAACGTCTCATCGTTGGCGGTCAGCATTTCCGACTCAAGACCGTCCGCCGTGCGCGAGAACGTCGCCTCGAGACTGCCAAAGTGGCGACTGCCGAATGCTGTGTCCTGCGAGACGATCGAAATCGGCGGCAGGTCGCGTGGGTCGACATTTGCCGGTGGTAGCTCGGTTTCCGTTTCATCGCCGGGTAGTACCAGCCGCTCGGCCTCAACCACTATGGGCCGCCCGGAGTTGAAGTCGTACGGAATAACTGTTGTTGCAACAACGTCATCTCCGTCTACTTGCACGTGCCAGTCACGCGCGCTTCTTTCCAGCTGTATTCGATGGTCCACAAGGTGTTGGCCAAGCACGTGCAAATTGCCGACCGTCAGGTCGACGGTGCGCACACGCTCGACCATGCCCATCTTGCTATCGGACTTGCGCGCCTGTTCGAACCAGCGCCGCACGTTAACGTAGTCGGTGTTGCCTCGCAGGTGCAGCCCGCGCGTCTCGGGAATCGACTCAACCTCTGTATCGACGCCGAACGCAACCAGACCCCGATCGATGTCCCACTGGTCTTCCTGCTTCGTGATCGCGACCTGCCATGAGAATACGTCGCCTGCCACACCTGTAGTCTCTACAAGCTCGCCGCCTCTGGGCAGGAGAATCGAGGCCCCGAAATCAACGACCTGGTCCGCCGTTTTTCCTAACGGTCGCGGCAGGTCGACAACGAAGCCCTGCAGGTCACTCGCGATCTGGATCGTGAACGGTGACGGATCTTCAACCTTGCCACGCGGGAATAACAAGCGCGCCGAAAAACCAGATTCGCCCGTTACCCTGTCCGAGAGAGGCAATCCGAGTTCAGTCGCCAGCGCCTCTGCGGTTGCACTACCGCTCGCATCTGCGATCACCCGGTAGTTGGGCATGGACTCCGGGGCCTGGGACAGTTCAACCGAGACCGGTTTGCCGAGGAATGTGGCTGTGAGCGCGTCACTGCTGATGTCAAAGCGCTCAATAGTGACAAATCCGTTCATATCGGTCAGCGGTGCACTGAAACCCTCCATCTGCAGAGTGCCATCCTGTGCCTGCAGCCGGGCGGTGAACGAAAAGCTCTCCCAGTCCCGAATCGGAACATTGAGATCGAGACCGAGGCTTGCGGCGCCTGACACTGTGATTTTTTCCAGCTGCCCACCAAACATCTCGCCAATAGGACTCTGGATTGACAGTTGGCGTAAGGCCTCGAGCGTTCCCGTCCCGTCAGCACTGACTGTGAGGAATGGATTCCGGAAATCGGCAATCTCGAGTTTAGCATTCCGCACGACGGTGCCTGTGTTGATGATATGACTGCGCTCCGAGCGCAGACTCATGTTCTCGACAACGACGTCAGCCTCGACGACCCTGGCGGCTGGCCACTTCGGCTGATAAACAACGACCGCATCGCGCACATTACCTTCGATCAGGAACTGTCCCTCACCGTTGTCGAATGGCCACTTGTCCAACGGGCCGTAGAGGCGCGCATTACCGCTCGGTATGCTGCCTGACACCAGTCCTTCCCGGAACCACTGACTCATGCGCGGCCGCTTCTCCATATACGGCACGTACTCGCGCGCCACCGCTATGTCGGCAACGCTAAATGTACTTTCAAGGTCGACGAATGGTCTCGTTTCGCCATCGGTTATCAGGACTTCTACACTCGTCTCATTCTCGAAAAACTCGTTGCGCAACACGATGCTGTCGGAAAGAACGGTCGTGCGTTCATTGCTGCGCCGCCAGATGACGGTTCCCGATGTGGTGTCAAATCCGATCGGGAGACCGAGAATGCCGGGTGCCGTAACGACAAGATTGTCGGTATCGATTTCGAGGCGGCCGCTCGAGCGATCTGCGCGCAGGCGTCCCGAGAATCCGCGCACGCCCGGGCGTTTTTCGAATGCCGCAACACCAACATCGTCGAGCTCAGCCGAAATATTGAACTGCGGCGTGTCGGTATCGAGGTCACTGAGCATGACCTCGAGATCTCGAACCACGCCACTTGGGTCGAACTCGCTCAGCATTCCACGTTGCTGTTCGTTGAGCCATGGAATAGCAACAGCGGCATCCGCGAAGTTCAGATAGGAGGCTTGCACATCGACCATGACGATCTTGCCTTCGTCATTGGTGCCAGTCTCGAATCGAAGAGATGTCTCTGGCCATTCGCCTGCCGGTGTTGTGGCCTGAAATTCGTTCGCCGCAACGAGCCAGCCATCTTTATCGCCAAGAAATTCGAAGCGGCCAGTCACGGCCAGGTCGGAAAGTGTCGCGATAGAGACGTTTCTGACGTCGAGATCGACGCTAGCGCTTCGCACCCGCCGGTCTGCAATTTGAATCGACAATTTTACATCGCCACGCCCTGACTGGAACTTCGCGGGCTCATAAGGCTGCATGGCCGATACACCTGCCAGCCTCACACCGTCGAGGTCGACATCGACGTCCCAGCTGCGCTCTTCGACCGGGCCTGACAATATTTGCGTCGCCAGGACCGTCAGGCTGTCGCCGAGGATCTCGGGCAGCTCGACATCTGCGTCAATGGCCATGCGCACGTCGTCGCGGCTGACCGAGAGAGCCGGAATCTCGAAGGTCTTGGGCCGCTCATCGCCCGGCTGCAGGAAATGCACATCAATGTCCTGCAGCCTGATTTCGATGGGGCCGAGACCGTCGCCCGCAGTCGCACTCGGGGCCGCGCTACGCGCCGGCAAAAGTTGGTCGATGGGGCTGCCCTGCACGACCCAGGTGCCATTTTCGAGCTGTCGGACCTCGATGCTCGTATCGCGGACAACGACCCGGTCAACAACGGCCTTGCGATCGAACACCAGGTTGCTGAGCGCCACACCGACGCTGACCTGGTCGGCAGCAATAATGCGAGCCATCGTCTCGGGAGAGATCAGTTCGGCATTGTAGAATTCGATTTCCGGGCCGCTCAATCCCCAGCGCGCGTCCATGCCCGAAAATTCGACGGACATCCCGATAGCCGCACTCGCCCAGCCTTTGATGTCTTCCTGGTATTCGGGCAGCCGCGGCAGGAACAGCCGAAACAGCCCGACTGCAATTGCGAGCAGGATTACGATGCCACCGGCCAGGTAGGCAAGGAACTTGATAATCCGTTTCAGAATACTGTTCATAGGCTACTGTGCGTGCACGCTGTTACATCAGGACGACGTCAAACTGATCCTGAAGGTATAACGCTTCCGGCTGCAGCCTGATCGACTTGCCGGTCTGTTCCTCCAGCGTCGACAGACTGGGCGCCTGTTCGTCGAGCAACAGCTCGATGACGTCCTGGTGCGCCAGGACCATCGCCTCGCTGAACTCAAACTGGCGCGACTGGCGACTGATCTCGCGAAATACTTCAAAACACACGGTTTCGGCACTCAGTACAAAGCCGCGGCCCTCACAACTTGGACACTCATCACAGAGAATATGCTGCAAACTTTCGCGCGTTCGCTTACGGGTCATTTCGACGAGGCCCAGAGGCGATACAGGACTGATCTGGTGCCGTGCATGGTCTGTAACCATCGACTGCTCCAGCAGCTGCAACACGTTGTCCCGGTGTCCCGGCTCTTCCATGTCGATGAAATCGACAATAATGATGCCGCCGAGGTTTCTAAGGCGAAGCTGCCGCGCGATCGTCACCGCCGCCTCAAGATTGGTGCGGTAGATCGTCTCCTCAAGGTTGCGATGGCCGACATAGCCGCCGGTGTTCACATCAATCGTGGTCATCGCCTCTGTTTGATCGAAAATAACATAACCACCTGATTTTAAAGGGATACTTCGATCAAGCGACTTGCGAATATCATCTTCGATGCCGTGCAGGTCGAAAATGGGCCGGCGCCGCTGGTACAACTCCAGCATGGGCGCAATTGGCGGCAAAAATGTTTCGGCAAATTCCTGCATCGCCTCAAAGTCCGGTTTCGAATCGACGAGGATCTGTTCCACATCACTTGTTACGAGGTCGCGCAGCACCCGCAGCGGCAGCGACAAATCCTCATGTATCAGTGTTTTTACCGGGGTCTTGCTGCACCGTCCCTGAACGACGCTCCACAGCTTGAGCAAGAACTTGAGATCCGCCCGCAATTCATCGGCGTCGGCACCCTCCGCGACCGTGCGTACGATAGCGCCACAGGCGAGGTCTGCCTCCTCCAGAAGTTCCGAGACAATGCTGCGCAGGCGTTCGCGCTCTTCATCGTCCTCGATACGCGCCGAGATACCGACGCTGTCACCTTTCGGGAGTAAGACAAGATGCCGCGATGGCAGCGTGATGAAGGTGGTCAGCCGTGCGCCTTTGTTGCCGAGTGGGTCTTTGACGACCTGCACGAGCAGTTCCTCGCCCTCTTTGACGAGGTCGCGAATGCCAGGCACTACATCGTCACTATCTTCGTCGTTCCGTGGTTGCTCGATGTCCGAAACGTGCAGAAATGCCGTCCGCTGCAGGCCGATATCGACGAAGGCCGCCTGCATGCCGGGCAGAACCCTGGACACGCGACCCTTATAGATGTTGCTAATCACGCCACGACGCGCCGAGCGCTCGATGTAGACCTCCTGCAGGACGCCATTCTCGAGCAAAGCTGCCCGCACCTCGTTCGGCGTCACATTGACCAGGATTTCTTCTTTTAGGGATTCGTCAGTCATTAATATTGTTGTACCGGGGTCAGAGCCCTAGGGCTCTGACTCCAAAACCTTTATTCCTGCTTCTTCCAATAACTTCACGGTCTCAAATACCGGCAGACCGACCACGCCGGAGTAGCTGCCGGAAATCGCCTCGACAAACACGCCGCCGCGACCCTGAATAGCATACGCCCCCGCTTTGTCGCAGGGCTCCCCACTTTGCCAGTATGCAAGCGCTTCGTCAGGACTGATTTCCCGAAATTGCACGTCGGTTGCCGACAATGCCGATCGCATTTCCCCATCTGCCCAGACGGCGACCCCCGTCAGCACCTGGTGCGTGCGGCCCGAAAGCCGCCCCAGCATTTCGAGTGCATCGTCCTCGTTCCCTGGCTTGCCAAAAATATCGTCGCCGAGCACCACCAGCGTATCCGCAGCTATAACGATGACATCGCCGGCAGGAGCACCCGCCATGGCCTTGTCTACCGCAAGACGAAGCACCATATCCCTGGCCGATTCCGTGTCCAGTCGCTGCTCGTCGACATCGGCGCCGCCGACGCTGAACGTCAGGCCCAGCGCCGCAAGAATCTCCTTGCGCCGCGGCGATGACGACGCGAGGTGCAGTGCTTTATTCTCGATGATAGGGATGACCTTGCTGCAACGACCATGCTCGATACATCTGTTCGGCAAACAGTATGCGTGCGAGCCCGTGGGGCAATGTGAGTTGAGACAGTGACCAGGTCATATTCGCACGTACCCGGCAGTTTTCAGATACTCCATCCGGGCCGCCAATTACGAAGCACAGATCCCGGCCGTCGGCCTGCCAGTCGCCGAGGCGAGAGGACAGTCCGGTGCTTGTCAGTTGTTTCCCCCGTTCGTCGAGCAGTATGACCTGTTCTGCAGGATTCAGCCGCGTAAGAATCTGCTCGCCCTCCGCCTCCATGGCATTCCTGGATTTGTCGTTCTTGCTGCGCCGGACGGTTGCGATGGTATCGAGGCGAAATTTCCACTCGCGCGGGAAGCGCGCGGAATAGTTGTCGAATGCGTCATCAACCCAACTGGGCTGACGATCGCCGACAGCAATCAATCGAATGTGCATGACCTACGCGTCGGTGACGGCAAGATCATCAGCAGACCCGAGTGACCAGAGCTTCTCCAGGTTATAGAACTCACGCACTTTCGGCAGCATGACATGCACAAGCGCATCCTGCAGATCGAGCAACACCCACTCGCCGCCTTCTTCCCCTTCCACGCCAATGGGTTTGTGACCGGCCTCCCTGGCTTTTTCGGAAACATTGTCGACAAGCGCCTTAACGTGCCGGTTCGACGTGCCGCTCGCGACGATCATGTAGTCCGTCACAGGCGTCATTTTGCGCACATCGAGTTTGGCAATGTCCTGCGCCTTAACGTCGTCAAGTGCATCGACGATCAGCGTACATAGCTGCTCGCTATTCATGCGTTGTTCTCTTCAATTATCAAATCAACTTCTCCTCGAGTTTTTATAGCAACCACTGTCAACAATAACCTCCCGGACCGAATCCGGCATCAGAAATCTCGGATCACGTCCTGCTGCGATCAGCGTTCGAATCTCCGTTGACGCGATCTCGAGCTGCGTGACGGCATGATCGTAGATACGGCCGCATATGGAACCATGAAGGTCATCTACGCTGGTCGTGCCATTTGCCGCCAGCAGTTCGCCAAGCTCACCGGTGTCGGGCAGCTTCCAGCCCGGCCGATGAGCAACAATAATATGGGCAAGATCCAGTATTTCATCCCAGCGATGCCAGCTCGTCAGGCCAAGATACGCGTCCATACCGGTTATCAGACACAACGACACGTCGGGGTGTTCCTCCCGAACGGTATTGAGAGTGTCGATAGTGTATGAGGGACCGTCACGCCTGAACTCGCAATCATCAACAACGAAACCGGGCTGCTCAGTCACTGCGACCTCCACCATGCGGTAACGCAACCTGGCCGGCGCAAAAGTGCTGTTCCTGTGTGGCGGATCGGCGCTCGGCACAAATCTGACCTCACTGAGCCGCAGCGCCTGCAATAATTCGAAAGCCGATCGCAGGTGTCCAAAGTGAATAGGGTCGAATGTGCCGCCGAAGATCCCGATCGGGTTCATCGTGTCGAGATACCCAGAACGATGTCAGTGGATATCTGCCAGGGGTCGGACGACGTTTGACCTTTGGCCGCCTGGTCCGCGCGGCTCGCAGACTTAAGCAACTGGTGGAAGTCGCCATGCTTATGGCGTCCAATGCAATTTCGAACGAGCGCCTGGCGATTCTGCCAGACACGATGGTTGCGCATGCCGTTCGCGAGATCGGCACCCCGTGCAACGGTATCGGTCAGTGATGCAAGTGTGCGCAATTCGCGAGTTAGCGCCCAGACTACAATGACGGGCTCGATACCCTCGGCACGGAGTCCGGACAGAATACGCAGTGCCCGCTTCGCATCTCCACCCAGAGCCGCATCAACGAGTTTAAACACGTCGTAGCGCGAACTGTTTGCGACCGCGTTACCCACGTCATCGGCTGTCACCTTACCCTCGCCGAGTATCAGGCGGAGCTTCTCGATTTCTTGTCCCGCGGCCAGCAAATTGCCCTCGACGCGGTCGGCAATCAGTGTCACAGCATCCCGGTCTGGTTGCAGCCCTGTCTTGCGCATGCGTTCGGCAATCCAGCCGGGCAGTTCGCGAAGTCCTATAGGCCAGACAGGAATGGACACACCTTTGCCGTCCAGTGCCTTGACCCATTTGGCAGACTGGCTGTTGCGATCAAGTTTGGGCGCTACAACAATGAAAAGAAGGTCTGAGTCGGTAACGTCAACGAAGTCGGCAATCGCCTGGCTGCCTGCACGACCCGGCTTTCCGGTCGGCACACGCAACTCGATGATGCGTTTTTCAGCGAAGAGCGAAAGGTTGGCGCCCGAGTCGCTTAGCTGCGTCCAGTCGAAACCCGTCGTCGCGACATGCAAGTCGCGTGACGTAAAGCCCTGCTCTCGCGCTGCCGCACGGATCGCATCAAGCGCCTCATCGACAAGCAGATGCTCGTCTCCCGTTACGAGGTAACAAGGCGCCAGGCTTTTCTTCAGGTGGGTGGACAGCTGGTTAACGTTGATCTTCAACCAATCTGCTCCATATTGATGGATTCGCTTTCAAGGAGGACGGGTATGCCGTTGGCAATCGGATAGAGGACCTTACCATCGTCGGTGAGCAGCGCCTCATCAAGAGCTGCATCGAGAATCCGGCCGTCGCGATTGCTCAGCGTGCCGGCATCGATCGCCGCATTCACCGCCTTGAGCGTCGCGCCCTTGGCGAGCGACAGCTCCTTGTGAGTCACAGGGCAGCGAAGAATGACCAGTAGTCGTTTGTCCATATCTCTCCCAATCCTCTGATAGGATAACGGCATCTCCCGATGGATCAAAGTATGTCGAAGTCGACCAACTGGCTCGACGGCGCAGCGGTTGGGCTGTCTGCGTTGTGCCTCATTCACTGCCTTGCATTGCCGCTCGTCGTCGCCGGGCTGCCGTTTCTTGCGCAATTTGCGGAAGGGCACCTGCATGCGCAAATGCTGGTCGTCGTGATACCCCTTAGTTTCATCGCGCTCGGGCTCGGTTACCGGCACCATCGAAACGCAAAAATTGTTGCTGCCGGCGCCGTTGGCATGTTGATCCTGACCATCGGGGCTACCGTGGCGCACGACAACCTTGGCCTCGCGGCCGATCGACTGTTCACTATCGTGGGTGCGCTGGTGCTGGCCGCTGCACATTTCTATAACAGCGTTCAAACGCGCGACCGCAAAAAGTCGACCAGCTCCTGATTCTGGCAATGCTCGGCAGCCTTGAGAGCCAGGCCGATGTCATCGGCAAGCGGCACAAACGCATCGTTCTCGTGCCGACAACGCATCATGACTTTGACTGCGGCGACATAGTCTCCGTCATTTAGCAACACATGGAGGTAGGACTGGCCAAACAACAGTGCCGGTTGTTTGATTTCCCAGCGCAGCATCTGGTCGAAGAACCAGGCCCACGCGGATTCCGGGTCGGGATCGCGTTGCAACCAGCTCTCAATGTGTTTGAAGCCACCCGCCCGGTTGTCTCGACTGACAAAACCGTAGGCGTGGTTGAGGACCGCGGTACGTTCTTTCAGCAAGCTTGCATCGACGTCCGCCTGATCCGGCTCGACCGAGTCGTGAATATCGATTTCATCGTGAAAATGCTGTGGTTGAACAATACTGCCAGCCAGCGCGAAAAACGCGACGATGAGGTAGAAGCCGATCCAGTCCACGAGAAATCCTGGCAATGCGACCGTGCTGAGCCACCACACCACGACTCCGGCGAACACCTGGTAGGTTGGCAAGATCCAGTAGTCATTCCCGGTGCGAGAGATGACGCCGGCGATCGCCATCGGGTTCAAACAGTCGAGGGGTGAACGCGTGATCGCGAGAATGGCCACGGATGCGGGCCAGATCGCCGCGATGACCACGTTCGCAGAAAACACGGTCACTATTCCGAATCGACTGCCGATGAAATACGACAAATAGGTCAAGGCACCGAGATACACGATCAGGAACAGGCCCCAGGCACTCTGGAACCACATCAGGTCATCAACGGTTAGAGGACCCGGGTGCAGGTCCCTGGCCCGTGCGTCGAGAAGACGCATCAGGTAGTGAAACAACGTCGGAAACAAGAAGAAGCCGAGAATAAAACCGAAGACGCCAATAAAGGCCGCAAACTTTAATAGCAGAAAAATCAGCAACGCAGAGAACAGCACCTCGAGATTTCTCATCGGGTAGGCAAACGCGTTAAGAAGATCAGTCGCCGTCATCATCGCCCTTCTTCTTATCCGGCACCGGGTCATAGCCCGAACCACCCCACGGGTGACAACGCCCGATCCGCTTTGCGGCCAACCAGGTGCCGCGAAACGCGCCGTGTTCGCGCAGCGCCTCCATCGCATATTGAGAACAACTCGGCTGGTAGCGACAGTTGTTGCCAAGCCACGGCGATATGGCCATACGGTACAGCCAGACGAGTGCGAGCAAGGGCCAGGCGAGTAGTCTGCCCAGTGCGTCCTTCATTAAGCCGCCTCGAGTGCCTCGGTGGCGAAGGTTCGTATCGCTTTGAGCATGGATGACAAGCCGTTGCTGCGTGTCGGACTCAGGTGCTGTTCGAGCTCCAACGCCGTGACAAAAGTTGGCGGTGTGTCGAGAATGTCCTGCGGGCGCCGGCCACTGTATATGCGCAACAACAAGGCGATGAGGCCAGAGACGATTGCTGCATCCGAGATCGCCTGGAACTCGAGGCGCCCATCGTGTTCGCTAGCCACAAACCACACCTGCGACTGGCAACCGCGGATCTTGTTGGCGTCAGTCCGATCCGACTCAGGAAATTCGGGCAGCTTGCGCCCCATGTCGATCAGGTACTGATAGCGATCCATCCAGTCGTCGAAAAACTGAAACTCCTCGACTAACTCGTCCTGCGCTGCCTGCGCCTCATTAGTCATCGCGCCGCCAGGTCGTGCCACCCGCCCCGTCCTCGATCTTGATGTTGGCTGCAGCAAGCTGGTCACGAACAGCATCGGCAGTCGCAAAATCCTTGTCTTTGCGCGCAGCATTGCGCTTCTCGATCAACGACTCGATGTCTTCGGCCGACAACTCGCCTTCAACGTGACCTGCAAACCACTCCTCGGGATCGGATTGCAGCAAGCCCATGAGATCACCTGACGCAAACATGCTGGCGGCAAGCCGGATTTTCTCGCCGCCGTCGCTGGCCTTGTTCAGATCTTTTGCCAGCGCAAAGAACTCCGCCATGGCCTTCGGCGTGTTGATGTCATCTTCAAGCGCCGCGACGAGTGCCTCGGGCGGCTCGGCGGCAGCGCGCACGTCTTCCGGCACGTCGATGCCGCGAACGGCGCCGTACAGGCGATCAAGCATGCGCTTGGCCGACTTCAGTGTGTCCCCGGACCAGTCGAGTGGCTGCCGGTAGTGCGCACTTAGCAAAGCGAGCCGAACGACTTCGCCCGGAACTGTCTTGACCAGGTCGTGAACGAGCACGACGTTACCAAGCGACTTCGACATTTTCTCGTGGTCCATAGAGAGAAAACCGTTGTGCACCCAATAACGCGCGAAATCGGCGCCATCGTGCGCACAGCAACTCTGTGCCAGCTCGTTCTCGTGATGCGGGAATACGAGGTCCTGCCCACCCGCGTGAATGTCGATCGTGTCACCGAGGTGTTTCGCCGCCATAGCCGAGCATTCGATATGCCACCCAGGCCGGCCGACACCCCAGGGTGACTCCCATCCCGGGAGCTCAGGTGTCGATGGCTTCCACAAGACAAAGTCGTGCGCGGCTTTCTTGTAAGGCGCTACTTCAACGCGAGAACCTGCAATCATTTCGCGCAAATCGCGCTTCGAAAGGCTGCCATAGTCTTTGTAGGAATCGACGTCGAAGAGCACATGCCCGTCGGCCTCGTAAGCATGGCCTTTCTCGATGAGCGCCTCGATCATCACGATCATGTCATCGATGTGGCGTGTCGCTCGCGGCTCGATGTCGGGCGGCAGTACACCCAGTGCGCCCATGTCTTCGTTGTAGGCCGTCATGTACTTCGCCGTAATCTCGTCGATTGGCTTGCCGGTTTCGATCGAGGCGGCGTTGATCTTGTCATCCACATCGGTGAAATTGCGTGCGAAGGTCAGTTCGTAACGGCGCCGCAGCACGCGAGCCAGCAGGTCGAATACGACGGCCGGGCGTGCGTTACCGATGTGCGCGTAGTTGTAGACCGTGGGGCCGCAGAGGTACATCGTCACCTTGCCATCGTGCATGGGCTCAAACGGGATCTTGCGGCCCTGGCGGGTGTCGTGAAGATGTAGGGTCATCGTTATCTCTTAAGGCCAGTCAAAAAGGGGATGATAGCAATATTGCCGCCAACAGCTACGCCTTGTATTCTGCCGCCCCGCATCTGGAATTCTCGAGGACAAACGATGTCTGCTGCCCCGGTCAAATTTCAAGCCCGCCAATCCGTCGGCCAGGTCGAGGAAGGCAACGATCTGGCGCCAAAATTCGACGATCGAGGCCTGATCACGGTCGTCACCACGGATGCGGACTCGGGCGAGCTCCTGATGCAGGGCTACATGAATACCGAGGCGCTGGGCCTGACCATCAAGACGGGTGAGGCGCATTACTACAGCCGTAGCCGCGAGGTGCTGTGGCACAAGGGTGCGACAAGCGGGTTCGTGCAGAAAGTCCGGGAGTTACTGGTAGATGACGACCAGGACTGCATTTGGCTGCGCGTCGATGTCACCGGTGGAGCCAGCTGCCACGTGGGCTATCGCAGCTGCTTTTACCGGCGCGTACCGGTGGGCGAGTCATTCGACAAACGACAGTCTGATGGCCACATCGACCTGGAGTGGACCGACCGTGAGAAGGTCTTTGATCCCGAGGAAGTCTATGGCGACGCCCCGAATCCTACTAAACTATAGGAATGACGGATAATCCCGCACCGCACAAGCGTATCGGAGCAGAAATGCTCGTCGGCCTGTCGGCCGTCGTCATCGGCGTCTGTGCGCTCGGCGTGTCCCTTTATGAAACCAAACTGATGCGAGAGGAGCAGCGCGCCGCCGTCCTCCCGCTGATCGAACTTGCACGCTCGCACTACACAGACTCGGCGGATGGAGACACGAGCAAGTGGCGCCTTTCGCTGCATGCGGAGAATGTCGGTATTGGACCGGCTCGAGTCAGGGATTTCATCGTCACAGTTGACGG
>CALZHX010000154.1 GCA_945787435.1 uncultured Woeseiaceae bacterium | reverse complement strand
CTGACAGCCGGGCATGAGTTCTGCGGCGAGATCGTCGAGTGTGGCAGCGAGGTCAGAGGTTTCAATATCGGCGACCGTGTGTCGGCTGAAGGCCATATCACCTGCGGCGTCTGTCGCAATTGCCGCGCCGGTCGGCGTCACTTGTGCATGAACACGCTCGGTGTGGGTGTGAATCGCCCCGGCGCATTCGCCGAGTACCTGTCCGTCCCCGCATTCAACGTCTTCAAACTGCCCGAAGCGATCACGGACGACATGGCTTCAATTCTCGACCCGCTTGGCAACGCCACTCACACGGCCCTGTCGTTCGACCTCGTCGGCGAAGATGTTCTGATTACGGGTGCGGGACCGATCGGCATTATGGCCGTCGCGATTGCTCGCTACGCGGGCGCGCGTCATATCGTGATTACCGACGTCAACGACTACCGCCTCGACCTGGCTCGCAAGATGGGAGCATCGCGCGCGCTCAACGTCACGCACGAGTCGCTGCACGACACGATGCGGGAACTCGGTATGGAAGAAGGATTCGACGTCGGCATGGAAATGTCGGGTAATCCCGAGGCATTTCAGGACATGCTGCGCACGATGCATCATGGTGGCAAGATCGCGCTGCTCGGCATCCTGCCCGCCGGTACCGGCATCGACTGGGATGCCGTGATTTTTAAAGGGCTAATTGTAAAAGGGATCTACGGCCGCGAGATGTTCGAGACCTGGTACAAGATGTCGAGAATGCTTCATAGCGGCCTGAATATCGACCCGATAATCACCCATCATTTCCCGGTGGACGAATACCTGCCCGCGTTCGACCTCATGGAATCCGGACAGTCCGGCAAGGTCATATTGCACTGGTCCTGACGAACGTCAGCGACCGCGACAGCAGCCGCGCTAGCGAATGTCGCAGAAACAGTGTGAGTAGACGCCTTTCGGGTCGTTGAACCTCAGTATCGTGCTCGTCTTTGCAGCGACGCTGTCCTTGATATCGTCCACCAGCGAGCGTTGTACTGCCCAGCCCGACACGTCGACTCCCATCGACGCGGCTCCGCCAAGCAGATCGATGAGCATCTGCTCGCCGGGTGATAATTCCTGGTCGATATTCTTGATGCCGAATTCCTCATCATTGATTTCCGCCAGTTCGGCCGCAGCGGCGATTGCGTCGTCCAGCCCGCCTAGCTCGTCGACAAGGCCGTTGTTCAATGCATCCATGCCCGTCCAAACCTGCCCCTGGCCTATGGCATCGACGGCGTCAATCTCCATCCCCCTGCTTTCCGCGACCGAACCGATAAAGTCCTGGTAACCATCATTGATCATCATCTGAAAGAGGCGCTTCGCCTGATCTGACATCGCCCTGTCGGGACGCAATTGGCCCGACAACGACGTGGACCCGATGCCATCCGTTGCAATGCCGACTGCGTCGAGCGTGCGCTGGTAGGTTGGGAATATGCCGTAAATTCCGATCGAGCCGGTGATGGTGGATGGACTTGCGAACACACGATCCGCATGCATCGAAATGACATAGCCACCGGACGCAGCGACGCTGCCCATGGACGCGACAACAGGCTTACCGGCCTCCTGCAACGCAATTATTTCATCCATGATGATCTCGGACGCGAAGGAGCTGCCACCCGGGCTATCCACTCGTAGTACAACGGCCTCGACCGAATCGTCATTGCGGGCTCGCCGCAACAATTCGGCCGTCGAGTCGCCACCGATCGTGCCGGGCGGCTGCGAACCGAACAGAATGTCGCCGGCAGCGACGATGACGGCCACGTTCTGTGACCGAACCTTGTCACCGGACAGCACACGCATCTGCGCCAGGTAGTCATACATGTTTGCGGCTTGATACGTATCCGGATTGTCCGGGTCCGACCCAACGTATTCGATCAGCAACTCGCGGATTTCGGTGCGCCTCAACAGATCATCGACCAGACCATATTGAGCAGCTGCAATGGCCATGTCACCGCCGGCTTCCTCGACAATCTCGGTAAAATTGTCAGTGAAGTCGTCGATTGCGCCCGTCTCCAGCTCTCTCGCCGTCTCAACGTCGGCCTGGTAGAGCGACCACAACTGCTCGACCAGCCGCAACGTCGATTCCCGATCTTCGTCGGACATGTCCATTCTCATGTACGGCTCAACGGCGGACTTGTGCGTGCCCACACGAAAAACATTCCAGTCTATGCGCAACAGGTCGATCGCGTCTTTGTAGTAACTGAGAAAACGACCGTAGCCCTGCAATAGCAGCAGGCCGTCAGGGTGTAAGAAAACCTCGTCCGCATGTGCCGCGAGATAATAGCCCTGTTGGCTCATGAAGTCGGCGCTTGCGATAACCGGCTTGCCCGATGTCTTGAAGTCTTCGATAGCCGCTGACAGGTGTTGTAGCTTGCTGAGGCCTGCACCGAGAAGGCTGCTGAGCTCGAGATAGACGACCTCAATACGATCATCGTCTTTCGCGTACTCCAGCGCATCGACAATATCCTGCACCAGCGTTTGCGGTTTGCCGTCACCGGCCAGTTCCGCCAGTGCCCGCTCAAAAGGATCGCCCTGGATCTGTTCGACAAGGAAGCCATAGGGCTGGATGACGAGAACCGCCCGATCCGGCAACGTGAGCGGCGTATCCTGCATGGCCCCGAAAAACAGCAGAAAAATAAACAGCAGCAATACCAGGTGCAGTACCTTGCGGACGCCGTCGACGCCACCCCAGATTGCCGAAAACAACCTGCCCAGCAGGCTTCTATTGCTCACGAACTCGTCATCCTTCGTAGTAAATGCGATAGATCTTGCCGTCATGATCGTCGCTGACGAGCATTGAACCATCAGGAAGCACCAACAGGTCGACCGGACGACCGGAAACTTTGTCGCCCTTCAGCCAACCCTGCGCAAAAGTGTCATATGAGACAGGCTGACCATCCTCCAGTTCCACCAATGAGATGCGGTATCCAATTTTCTTGGAGCGATTCCACGAACCATGCTCCGCGATAAAGACCTGGCCCTGGTACTCAGGCGGGAACATGTTGCCCGTGTAGAATTTGACACCCAACGCCGCGACGTGCGGCCCCAGTTGCTGGGCAGGTGAAACGTAATTCTCGCAATGCTGGCCGCCACCAAACTCCGGATCCAGGACTTCGCCCCCGTGGCAGAACGGGTACCCAAAGTGCAGCCCTGGCTTCGACGCGCGATTGAGCTCATCCGGTGGAATATTATCACCCATCATGTCGCGACCATTATCGGTGAACCACATTTCGCCGGTCTCAGGGTGCCAGGTGAAGCCAACCGAATTTCGCACGCCCCTGGCGAATATCTCTTTGCCACTGCCATCGGGATTCATTCGCCAGATCTGGCCAAATCCCTCGTCATCGCGGTCACAGATATTGCACGGAGCGCCAATCGAAACGTACAACTTGCCATCAGGACCGAATCCAATGTATCGCCAGCCATGATGAGTTTCGCCGGGCAACTCGATGTCCAGCACCTCCGGTGCCGGCATCTGGGTCATTCTGGCCATTATGCTGCGATATAGCAGGATGCGGTCCACCTCGGCCACATAGAGGTTGCCACCGAAATACGCGATACCATTCGGCATATTGAGGTCCATCGCGACCTCGATCACCTGCGGATTCGCATCACCGCTCGGCACAACCGCGTATATCGAAGTCGAACGACGATTCGACACAAATACGACGCCGTTAAGCCCAAGGGTAAGCGATCGCGCATTCGGCACGTTGGCATAGACTTCTATTTCGAATCCGCGTGGAAGCTTGATGTCATCGACATCTACCTCTGCCCAGGCACTGCTCTGCAGTGCCACAAGCACCAGGAAAAACAGTAATCGGTCAATAGTCTTCACAATACAACTCCAGGCACTATGAACTCGGTACCAGCCAGAGCGACAGAGCCGGCCAGAACGCGATAAGTATGACAGACATCATCAGGATGATCAGGAACGGGAATGTCGCCGAGTACACATGCATGATTGATTTTTCGAAGCGGTAACTTG
>CALZHX010000153.1 GCA_945787435.1 uncultured Woeseiaceae bacterium | reverse complement strand
TTCCGCGGCGCTCGCAATACGAATTCCGGCGTCCCTGTCGGGCAGTGAGACGAGCTTCTCGCGAACGATAATCTCTTCGATGTCGCGCAGAACGGCGTGGTAATGGTCAAGCAATTTGTCACCGTCTATTCCGCCGTTCTTTTTCAGCAGCGCAATGACCTCGCGATAGTCGTTCGTCTCATAGCCGTATTTCTTCGCAACCAATGGTGCAAGCGCCTCCATTTCATTGCGAATATCCATGTAGCCTTTGGTCGCCTGCTCGATAAGCGCTTCGGGCGTCGCCTCGACGCCCCAATTCTTGAGTGCATCCTGGTACATCACTGCCGGAAGACGAAAATCGTCGCGTGCACGCGGCAGAATTTCCGCCCGCACCCAGTCGTTGTAGTTACGCATCTGGCCGACGAGCGTCGCATAGGTTCCTTCCCAGCCCTGCAGATCGGTGCCCGCCAACAGCTCTTCGATGCCCGTGACAAAGGTCTCGGCTCTCTCGAGATCCTGCTCCACCTCATCGCGATAGGGCCCGACAAGGCTGTCGTCGCCAAACTTCTCCATCGACATCTGCTTTGCCAACTCGGTAAACGGCTCATAGCCGTCAACGAGCCCGGCGTACTTCTCCATACGTATGACAGCGGCCGGGTAGCGCTCGCGTGAGACCTGGGGATCGATCAGCCCGCGCAGTCCGCCGAAGATGGCCTGGCTGACGTTCGTGTACGGCAACATGTATTTGTCTTCCAGTTCCTGCGTGTACAGCGTGTCCCTGGCAGATTTGATCAGTATCCCGAGATCCTGCCTGACCTTGAGGTCGGTTTCGTCGACAAGACGCACTTCGAGTTCGGCAAGAATTCGCTCGATAGTTTCAGTTGCGCGATCCTGGAAGCCCGGGCTCAGGTCGGTGATGTTCTCGTCGAGCCCGTCGACACCCATACTTCCCGCGCCCTCAGGCGCGAGTTCCGCAAACGCGCCAAGCACCAGCTGTGCATGCTCGTTGCTCTTTTCGACCCAGTTCTTGTCATCTGCTTGTGCGAAGCCGGCCGACAGGCACAAGGCTGCCGCAATCAATGCTACTCGTTGCATTTGGGTTCCCCATAGTGATTGCGCGTACGCGCGTCGTTATTTAGATGCCGCAAAATCCGTTTTGGACTCAAACGAGCCCGTTTATATTCTCAGGCGCTGAAAAGAAGGTAAGTTTTCACTTTAATAATATTACTTATTTATTTGTTTTTATTAATAAAACTTTGGCCCCATGAAGATGTCCTCGGCGCAGGTCGTTGAGCGCCTCGTTCGCCGATTCAAGTGTGTAGGTCTGCGCATTGACGCGCAGCGGCACTGCGGCGGCAAGTGGCAGGAACTCGGCGATATCGCGGCGTGTAACGTTGGCGATGGTCTTGATCTCCTTTTCCTGCCAAAGGTGATCCTCGTAGCAAATGCCGGCCATGAGGTCCCTGTCCGCGTCCTCTTTGCGAATCGCATTGATAACGAGGCGCCCACCCGGACGCAACTGCAATAAAGCAGCGAGTACAGGCTTCCACGCCGGCGTCGTGTCGATAATTGCGTGCGGCGCCCGCGGGGGCACAGCATCGGTGTCGCCGCTCCAGTCCGCTCCCAGTTCCAACGCGAACGCCTGTTCCTTGCTGCTTCGAGCAAACACATAAACCGGGCTGGTGGGGTACAAATGCCGGGCAAGCTGCAGTACCAGGTGGCCGGACCCACCGAAGCCCGTCAATCCGAGTACCTGACCGTCCTCAAGACCGGCAAGGCGCAGCGATCGATAACCAACCCCGCCCGCGCACAATAGCGGTGCCGCTTCGACATCGCTGAATACATCCGGAATCCGGTAGGCATAGGCCTCCGGCACCCTCATGTACTCCGCATAGCCCCCATGCGCGTCACGACCTGTTGCGCGGAATCTCGAGCTGATGTTCTCGCTCTCCGACCCGTCCGACGAGTAAATCCAGCCAACGCCGACGCGGTCGCCCGGCGAAAACACATGGCAATCCTCGCCCATTTGCGCAACGCGCCCTACTACTTCGTGCCCCGGCACGATGGGGAACATCGACGGCGGCGCGCGGCCTTCGATTTCATCGAGTTCCGTGTGACAGACGCCACAGGCCGAAACTTCGATCAATATCTCGCCTTTCTCCGCTACGGGTCGCGGTAAATCCACCAACTCAAGCGGCTGATCTCTATCATCCATACTTGCTGTCGAATTCAGCACCATCGCTCGCATGACTACTGTCCTTTACCCGTGTTCAACGACAGTATATGGTGCCGCGGCACAGAGTCTCCAATACCTGACCATGTCTAGAAATCCTGTTCCCTCTCTCGTACTTGCTGCGGCACTTAGTGCCTGCTCACTGCAGCCGGAAGTACTCAACAGCGAACGAATCAAGAATCGATTCGGTAATTACGGCGTCGAGATCATTGATCAGGATGACAATATGCGCCGTTCCAGCCTATACAGCACGAGCGCTGGCAAGCGTACTTGCCGCACTTATGCCGTAGTGAAATTCGCAGGCGGCGGCGTCTTAGACGTTTCGGACGTGCACCAGAAAGTCATTGGTGGCGCGTCGATCGGCTCGACTTTCAAATCTGACGGCTGGGAAATTCGTAAGGAGACCATTTACGTCGGCGAAGTTGACGTGCCAGGCGAGCATCATCCGATTACGGAACTGATGCAGCTGGATTCCAATACCAGTCTCGCTGTGCACGCCTATCACCTGCACATCGAGAAAGACTCTACATCCCTGCATTACGCGACGATAGTAGAGTCACATCATCCGGCATACCTCGACAAGAGTGAGCTACTCGAGCTCTACCCGCCGTCGATCCAGGCCGACGCGGAGACGATTTTGGAGATTCGTCAACTGGTGTTAGAACAGCACTGAGACTAAACTCGCACTATCTGTAAGACGCCTGCGGGGCCTACGCGATGAATGTTAATGATCGATTCAGATTAGCGCTTTCCACCGTTCTTGTTGTTTTTGTTTCCGGAACGGCAATTGCCCAGGACGACGCTGACGATGAGGCGGATGTCATTCTCACGATCGAAGAGCAGTGGGACGCTGAACAAAAAGGTGACAAAGACTGGATTGACGAACGACTGGTCGGGGAATTTTCCGGCTGGCCGAAATCTTCTCCAGCGCCGCGATCAAAATCGTCGACAAAAATGTGGAATCGCTTTGGGGACACCCAGGGTGAAACAGTCGAACATGAGTTGTACTTCCAGAACATCGTTGTTCGGGGCGATATCGCCATCGCGCACTACTTCTATACAACCGCATTCAAAGATAATGATGGCGAGGTCGAAGTTTCAAATGGCCGCTATACCGATGTGCTGGTGCGTACCGAAGGTGGCTGGAAGTTCATCGCCTGGCATGGCGGGGACGACAAATAGCGAAAACACCTAACGGCGTTTTACAGAAACACCTAACGGCGTTTTGGCTTGAGTGCTTTGCGTCGAATCGCAGAGGCGCGGTCGACAGTCAGCGGCTTGGCATGCCCCGGTTTGTCATAGGGATTGTAGCCATCGTCGTCGGACGCAATCGTGAGATCCGTGGTCAGGATTTCGGTCTCACCAGTCGCTGCGCGTCGTTGCCTGGCCTCAATTTCGGCCAATAAGGTCTGTCTACCGCTCATTATTCTTCTTCTCCGTTTGGGAGTATCTTAACCATGTTGACGGCCAACGAGAAGGCAAGATTGCTATAATTGCCCATAACGCCCTGCAGGTTAAGCACGTGTTCAGTTTACCGGAGTTATTCTTGCTTCAAGGATCGGAAAACCCGTCTTTAGGTGGCGGCTCCGGAGGCACTATGAACAAACGGACATTTTCTCGACATTTTCGCTGGCTCTGGCCAGTCCTGGCGCTGGTGGCATGGCCCGCAGTCGGCATGGCCCAGGTTGCGGTTCCGGAAATCGAAGAGATTGAAGAGATGCCTACGATCTCTGCGAGCGAGATCGAAACGCTCGTGGGACCGATCGCGTTGTATCCGGACGATCTGCTGGCCATCGTGCTGCCAGCATCGACATTTCCGTTGCAGATCGTCGAGGCAGCCCGCTTCCTCGAGGCCCTCGAGAAAGATCCGTCTCTGGAACCCGACGAGGACTGGGACGACTCGATCGTTGCTCTGCTCAACTACCCCGACGTTGTTGCACTCCTGAATGAAGATCTCGACTGGACGTGGCGCATGG
>CALZHX010000152.1 GCA_945787435.1 uncultured Woeseiaceae bacterium | reverse complement strand
TAGAAATGCGGGGTAATCGTAGCCTCGAAATAGTCTCCTACCTAGTTGCTGTCCATCCATTCTTTCCACGCATCGATGTCGGAACTAAGATCCCCAGGGCCTTTGCCATCACGGTAGTTACAGGCCCACGTCTCGACAGGTACTACCTGCATTTCGTCAGTCTCTTCTTCCTGCGCGGTCGCAGCGCCCCCAGCAACGAACAAGAACATCATGGCAGACACAGCTGCCGTCAGAATTTTCTTCATTATTAACCCCTGTTTTTGTTTTAGTTATTTGCGGCCGGCTTTGCGCCGGCATACAGGGAGTATAGCCTAGGAACCAAGAATATCCCGGAGTGCGGCAACGACCGTATCTATCTCATGCGGCGTGTTGTAATGCACCGGACCGATTCGCACTGCGCCGCCCGAGTCTTTGATATTCAACACCTGAGCGAGTTCCAACGCATAGTTGTGGCCGCTCCAGGCAAATATGTTGCGCTCAGCCAGTGCCCGAGCGATATCCGACGGCGCGTACTGTTCATGCACAAAAGAAACCGTCGGCACGCGTCTGTCCGACGCGTCCGGGTCCGCAATACCAAGGACCCGTACGCCGCTGATACTCACCAGGCCTGCGATCAACTGGTCCGCGAGTTGTTTCTCATAATCGAACAGCAACTCGAGACCCGCCTTGAGCTGCTCACGGCGATTACCGCGCGCCCCGGATATGGTCTCGCCAACCCATGCGAAGTAATCCACGGCGGCGGCCGTCCCCGCCATGCCTTCATGGCTCTGCGTACCAGTCTCAAAACACCAGGGCAATTCGGCGGGCGCCGGTCGAACTTTGTACGGCTCCAGTTTCTCGAGGACATTTCTGCGGCCCCAGAGAATGCCCTGGTGCGGGCCGAAAAACTTGTAGGCTGAGCAGACAAAGAAGTCGCAGCCGAAGTCCTGCACGTCACTCAGGATGTGAGGAGCAGATTGCACCGCATCCACGAAACTCCATGCGCCGGCATCACGTGCCTTACGGCATATGGTCTTCACATCGTTGATCGTGCCGGTCAGATTGCTTGCGCCACCGACGCACACGAGCCGAGTTTTGTCGTTCAGCAATTTGTCGAGCTCAGACAGGTCGAATTCAAACGTCTCGGTGTCAAACTCCAGCCACCTGACTTCCAGGTTGAAGTCACGGGCCATGAGTTTCCACGGCTCGACGTTCGCATCGTGGTCCATCCGCGACAAGATGATCTCATCACCAGGTCGCAGCAGTTTTCCGATAGACCTCGATACATGAAACGTAATCGACGTCATGTTCTGCCCGAATATGATCTCGTCGGGCGACGGCGCGTTGAGGAAATCCACCATCGCCGCGCGCGCGCCGTCGGCAACCTCACCGGCGCGTATCGAGGTAGTGAAGTAGCCCCCGATATTGGCGTTGCTGTGCAACAGGCAATCGGCCATGCGATCGACAACCATTTGCGGCACCTGGGTCCCCGCGGGATTATCGAAGTACAAGCGCGGTTTCCCGTCATCGGTTTCGGACAGGGACGGAAACTGGCCGCGAATTCGGTCAATATTGATGGTCATGGCAGGGATCTCGAAGATTACTTGTCGGCTTTGCCGCCCCACTTCTCTCGATGGGCGTCTTCAGCGCGCTGCCGAACCTTCGCGTGACGGCGCGTCAACAAAAGTGAATTGGGGTCGCAGACCTCAGCCTTGATCAGACCAAGATCACTGGCTGCGTCGAACAGACTCGGGTACCAACGTTCCCAGTTGGGTAATAACTTTTCCACCTGCTCGCGAAGGTTCATGCACGCAATGTAACCGAGCGCTACATTCGTGACAATGGAGAAACGCAGCCCTATTCATTGAGCAGACGTGTGCCGAGTATGCCGGCCACTATCACCATTGCACTAAGAACGATCATCGGTATCAGCGGCACGCCGAAAGTGACACTTTCGACCTGCGGCAATACCGACGCCGGGATCTCGAGAAATTCGCGCGGCACCACGCCAAGCAGCGTTGAAGAAACTGTCACGAGCTGCATCGCAGGTTTGAAGGCAATAAGGCCCCCAACCAGCATTGCAACCGGCAGTGCCAATCGTCGCACCCAGATTCGGCGGCGAATATGAGTGACGATGCGCTTGCTAAATCCACCGTCCGCAATGGGCTCGGCAGCAAACATCGACTCCAGCAATCGGTCTTCAGCGTCTTTGAGTTTCTCAACCATGTTTATGATCTTTGATGTCAAAATTTGTCCTGATCTTCTTTTTACCGCGAAAAATTATCGATTTCACCGTACCCACCGGCAATCCTGTCGCGTCACCTATCTCCCGGTGTGACAGACCGCATGCGTACGACATCACCATGATCGCGCGTTCTTCCTCGGTTAATACCGCAAGGAGCTTGTCCAGATCAGACACTTCATCAGCGTCCTGAGTGTAGCGCCCTGACTGCTGTTCTGCGACGTATCCCACCTCATTGAGCACTTCGGAATAACGCTTCGATTTGCGCTTCGATTGCAGGAAGGTGGTATATGCCACTTTCAACAGCCAGCCTATAAAGGATCCCCTGCCACTGTAAGTCTGCAGCTTGTCCCAGGCATGTAAGAACGCTTCCTGGGAAAGGTCATCAGCCTCAACAGGATCGGCGGCCAGCTTGCGCAGGAAATTTCGTACCCGCGACTGGTGACGCCGGATCAGCTCTCCGTATGCTGCCGTGTCCTGTGACACGACAGCCAGGGTGACGAGAGACTGATCGTCGACTTCCAGCAGTGTTGCGGACTGGACTATTTCCCAGGCTCCGTCACACGCCACATGATCACGTAGGCGATTCCGATCAGCAATGGCAGTGCTGAAATACCGGCCATTATCGGCATGACGTCTTGCTCGATCTGCCCCATAGCGACGCCAAACAACGCGATACCTGCGCCAACTGCAATCCAGATCGCCCCATTGCGCAGATCCTGATATTTCGAACGCTTCTGAGACGTGCCCAGGCTCTCGACTAACTCAGGACTCAGTTCCTGCCCTTTGTCGATTGCCGCACGGATAGTTTGCTGCATCTCTTTCCGGGCGCGAAAGCGAAACCAGAAAAACAGACTGATAATGACCGTCAGCCCCGCGAACATTACGATTGGTACCCATATTCCTTCCACGTTCATTTCTCCTAGTAGATGTTTTGCTGCTCTTTGAGCAGTTCTCACCCGGTAGATGCTTCGAATCGAGCAATTGGATGCAAATATTTAAGTCTTTGATTTAATTATTATTAATTGCCGCTCGTTTAGGGTTTTCGGTCGCTGGAAGTCAAATTCAGTCATATAAGCGAGCGTTGCAGTCAACCAATATCCAGATACGGCGTTTTTATTGCAACGGCCATCATAGCCCGCAGGGACTTCGGCATATGAAATACGACTCGGCGATCGCCGCCAACAGATTCGGTCTCGGGGCCAAACCCGGCGAACTGAAGAAAATCGACAGCAATCCGCGAGCCTGGTTACTCGACCAGTTGCAGGGTCCCTCGCGCCTGCCGGGTGAGCTCAGTGACCTGCCGGGCACAGCCGAGGTTCTGGTTGATATCCAGGATCTGCGCCGCGAACAACGCGAAATGCGTGCTGCGGCAACGGATCAACCCGCGCCCGACATCGTGCAAAAATACGGCCAGAAAGTCCGCGGCCACTATCTCGAACAAACCAATGCGCGCTACCAGTACGCCGTCGCCACTGACTTTCCGTTTCACGAGCGTCTGGTGCACTTCTGGTCGAACCACTTCGCGGTATCGGCTGACAAACAGCCGATGCCAGCCGTGGCAGGACTCTATGAAAACGAGGCCGTTCGCCCGAACGTCACAGGCAATTTTGCAGACCTGCTGATCGCCTGCGAACAACATCCTGCGATGATCACATATCTCGACAACCAACGATCGATTGGTCCGGAATCAATGCTTGGCCGTCGCGCAAATCGAGTGCAGCGCGAACGAAATATTGGCCTGAATGAGAACCTGGCACGCGAAATCCTCGAGCTTCACACGCTTGGTGTTGACGGGGGTTACTCGCAACAGGACGTTACGACGTTTGCGAAGGTAATTACGGGCTGGTCGATTGGGGGTGCCAGCGACACAGGCCGATTCGCCGAAGGCACACCCGGCGAATTCGAATATCGTGACATGATTCATGAGCCGGGCGACCACACGGTTCTCGGCACACGTTACAGCCAGCGTGGCGTAGCACAGGGTGAGGCGGTTCTGCGTGACCTCGCCTTACATCCGTCGACAGCAAGATTTCTTGCCAGCAAACTCGCGACACACTTCGTTGCCGACGAACCGCCAGCGGATCTTGTCGACGAGCTGGCTGCCACATACCTCGAGGGTGGCGCCGAGCTGGCGCCGGTCTATGAAGCACTGATTGCGGCGGATACCGCCTGGACCGAGCCTCACAGCAAGTACAAGTCACCACACGATTTCGTTGTCTCGACATTGCGCGCGTTTGATCATGTGCCGAACAACACCCGTTTCATCGTTGGCGCGCTCGACCTGATGGGTCAGGCGCCGTTCCGACCAGGCAGCCCGGCAGGCTGGCCCGACTCGGCCGAGCACTGGGGTGGCGCGGACGCACTGTACAAACGCATCGAATGGTCCAACACGGTGTCCAGGCTGGTCGGGACACGCATCAAACCAGTCGAGCTCGGTGATGACGTTCTCGGCGCGACTTTCAGCACCGAATCGCGTAAAGCGGTCTCGCGTGCGGAGACGAACGTGCAGGGCATGACGTTGCTGTTAGCGTCTCCCGATTTTCAACGGAGGTAGGCATGATCAGCAGACGAGACATACTCAGGTTTGCAGGTGTCGCGGCAATGGCCGGCGGAATTCCCGGCCTGACTTTTGCCAGGACAGAAAGCGATGCACGCTTCGTGCTCGTCATTCTCCGCGGCGCGGCCGACGGGCTGGCCATTGCAGCACCCTATGGTGATGGAAACTACCGCAAGATACGTGGCGAACTGGCATTGCCTGTGCCAGGTGAAAGCGGCGGACTGAAAAAACTCGATGGCCTGTTCGGACTACATCCAAGCCTGTCCAACGTCTACGAGCAATACCGCGAAGACCAGGCATTGATTGTCCATGCGGTCGCCAGCCCCTATCGCGAGCGCTCGCATTTCGATGGTCAGGACGTACTCGAGAACGGTGCTGCCCAGGTCGGCTCGTTGCGTGACGGCTGGCTGAATCGGGCTATTGAGCCGCTGGGCGGTGCGCTGGGCGACGAACTGGCCATCGCGATGGCACAGAACACACCGCTTGTGCTGCGGGGCGACAACTCGGTAACGAGCTGGGCGCCGTCGCAGTTACCTGATGCCGAGGAGAGCACGCTGCGTCGCCTGCAGGACCTGTATGCGAGTGACGAGTTCTTCGCGACACGCCTGACGCAGGCGCTCGACGCGCAGGCTATTGCCGACGGCGAGGCTGGCATGGCGCAAATGCGATCTCGCGGCAATGACGCAGAGCAGCTGCGCACGATGATGCAGGCAGCCGCTCGCTTCCTGACCGCCGAAGATGGCCCGCGCATTGCCGTAGTTGAAGCCAGTGGCTGGGACACGCACGCCAACCAGGGCACGACAACCGGGTCGCTGGCAAACCGGCTCGAAAGCCTCGACAACGGGTTGCTGACGCTGCAGAGCGGTCTCGGTAATGCCTGGTCAAAGACCATTGTCGCGGTCGTCACAGAATTTGGCCGCACGGTTGCCGTCAATGGCACGCGCGGCACGGATCATGGCACAGCTTCTGCTGCGATGTTGTTGGGTGGCGCCGTTGCCGGTGGGCGAGTGGTGACGGACTGGCCGGGATTACGCAGCGCAGATCTTTACCAGGGCCGCGATCTCAAGCCGACAACTGACATACGCAGTGTGTTCAAGGCCGTGTTGGCGGAGCATCTTGGTCTCCCGGAAACACACCTCGACAACGTTGTTTTTCCGGACAGCAAGTCCGCAGAGCCACTGCGGGACATCGTTCGTAGCTAGCGGTCCTTAACCCCTCGCTGATGTCCGATACGTTTGTATCGGGCATGAGAGTATTCACCGGCCTTTTCTTGTTGTTGCGCGACCCGCGCTGGTACCAGGTCATCGTACTGAGCCTGCTGCTCGGTTTCGGCACCCTGATACTGGACTTCGGCATTCATTGGCAGAATGCCATCGCGATATTCACCACCGCACAAGTGACACAGTTTGTCGGTGCACGATTCATTGCGCGCGTACCGTTTGATCCACTTAGCGCGTTGATCACATCGTTTTC
>CALZHX010000151.1 GCA_945787435.1 uncultured Woeseiaceae bacterium | reverse complement strand
TCGGCGAACACCGCCGGCAGCGTGAGATGCTTGCCAGGGCCATCATCGACAGCCCGCCCATGCTGATTCGGGATGGTGGTGTCATTGCGGATGGCTATGACGACGAACTCGATGACTTGCGTGCCATAGCGGCGAACGCAGACCAGTACCTGCTCGATCTCGAATCCCGCGAGAAGGAGCGCACGGGCATAGCGACACTGAAGCTGGGTTACAACCGCGTTCACGGCTACTACATCGAAATCAGCAAGGGGCAGGCTGACAAAGCCCCGGTGGAATACGTGCGGCGGCAAACACTCAAAGGCGCCGAACGCTACATCACGCCGGAATTGAAAGAGTTCGAAGATAAAGTCCTTGGGGCACGCGAGCGGGCACTGGCCCGCGAAAAACTGCTGTACGAAGGACTGCTCGACAAGCTTCATGCGGTACTCGGCCAACTTCAGCTTACTGGCTCTGCCCTGGCGGAGGTCGACGTTCTGACCTGCCTCGCGGAACGTGCGCAATGCCTCGGACTCTGTAAACCAGAGATCGCGGGCAGGCCGTGCATCGAGATAAAGGGGGGCAGGCATCTCGTCGTGGAACAGGTGATCGAAACCCCATTCATCGCAAACGATGTCTCGCTCGACTCATCGCAGCGATTGCTGGTCGTCACGGGCCCAAACATGGGCGGCAAGTCCACGTACATGCGACAGACCGCCCTGATCGCGATTCTCGCGCACATCGGCAGCTTTGTGCCGGCCGACAGCCTGCGCATAGGTCCGATCGATCGCATTTTCACACGCATCGGCGCATCTGATGATCTCGCTGGTGGCCGCTCGACGTTCATGGTCGAGATGACCGAAACCGCGACAATTCTGCACAACGCGACAGAACAAAGTCTCGTCCTCATGGACGAGATCGGTCGCGGTACGAGCACCTTTGATGGCCTGTCACTCGCGTGGGCGGCCGCGCATTACATGGGTGAGACCGCCAACGCGTTCACATTGTTTGCGACGCACTATTTCGAGCTGACCGCACTTGCCCAGGAATTGCCGGCTTGCAGCAACGTGCATCTCGACGCCACCGAACACGGCGGGGAGCTCGTGTTCCTGCACGCCGTCAAACCGGGACCCGCGAACCAGAGTTATGGGCTACAGGTCGCAGCACTGGCCGGCGTACCGAAAGAAGTCATTCGCCGCGCGAAGGCTTACCTGAAAACACTGGAGTCGATGCAGTCGAGCATTGGCGACAGCCCGCAGGGGCAATTGCCATTGACGGTCGAGGAGCCTGGCGTGGAAGACCCATTGCGCAGCGTGGTCGAAACGCTCGATCCGGACGCGATGTCACCTCGAGAAGCGCTGGAAGCGCTGTACAAGCTGAAAGACTTATAAATCGTCGCGCAGGAACTCGCCGCGCTTTAAAAAAGCGGCTGCCTGATCGACCACGGCAGCCGACACCAGCATGCTTTTGTGGCTGACTTCCATGCAGATGTGGTCCGTGGCACCGTCGAGTTTCGTTTCGGAGACCGCGACCGAACCATCATTGTCGCCATCGAACGTCGTAACAAGCCGACCGAAACCGTAGGGCGATGTCCCGGCAATGACGCCAACATCACGTTGCTCGCAAACTTGCGAAGCCCACTCATTGGCCACCGTATGCACCGTGCCGGCGGGCAGAGAGTGGCCGATAAACGGTTCGGCCCAATTTTGGGTACTTAGGAAAGCTACCGCCCTCGATCCTGTCAGTGGAGAACCAATGCAAACGACCCTGCCCGGCACAGTGTCCGGGTGATTTGCGAGCATGCGCAATGCAATGACACCGCCAAGGCTGTGTCCCAGCAAGTGCGCTCCGTCGAGTTGTTTCTCCGCAATAAAATTCGATAGCTTCTCTGCGTTTTCGTCGAGCGTGCCGCGTACGGACGGGTAGCTGAACAAGAGCACGTGGAACCCGTACTCCTTTTCCAAACGCCGCTTGATCAAAGTCAACTCGAGGCCCTGCCCCCAGATGCCATGAATACAAATGACAGTTTTGATCGAGGTCATTCCGTTCGCGGTGCGCGAAGCCGGATACCGGCCTCCTTGAGCTGCTCGGCCGAAACCTCGCCCGGTGCATTGGTCAGCGGACAGTGCGCCGACTGCGTTTTCGGGAAGGCGATCACGTCACGAATGCTTTCGGCACCAGCCATGAGCATGACGATGCGATCGAGGCCAAACGCAATGCCACCATGAGGCGGGCAACCGAACTCGAGTGCGCGCAGCAAAAAGCCAAACTTCTCCTCGGCTTCTTCTTTGCCGATATCGAGCAGGTCGAAAACAGCAGACTGGAGCTCCTGATCGTGAATACGAATCGAGCCGCCACCAATTTCAGAACCGTTAAGCACCATGTCGTAGGCACGAGACAAGGCGTTGCCCGCATCGGCCCTTAGAGCCTCTGCGTCGTTGATCGAAGGCGCCGTGAACGGGTGATGTAATGCGGTCCAGCGTTTGCCCGTTGCATCCTTTTCAAACATCGGGAAATCAACAACCCACAGCGGCGACCAGCCGTCTGCTACCAGGCCGCGATCTTCGCCGAGCTTCACGCGCAGCGCGCCAAGCGCGTCGTTGACGACTCGTGCCTTGTCGGCACCAAAGAAAATCAGGTCGCCCGTCTTCGCACCGGTACGTTCCAGGATGCCGTTAACCGCATCATCGGGCAGGAATTTCATAATCGGCGATTGCAGACCATCACGGCCGGCGTCGATGTCATTGACCTTGATGTACGCGAGACCCCGGGCACCGTAGCGCCCGACGAAATCCGTGTAGTCATCAATTTGCTTGCGCGACAGCTCGCTGCCCTGCGGCAAACACAGCGCCGCCACACGGCCTTCGGGGTCGGCTGCCGGGCCGGCAAACACCTTGAAGTCGACCGACTCCATGAGATCTGACACCTCGATGAGTTCGAGATCGATACGCAGGTCCGGTTTGTCCGATCCATAGCGCTGCATCGCCTCCGCATAGCTCATTCGCGGGAACGCGGTCGGCAGATCAACGTCGAGCACCTTCTTGAACAGGTGCCGCACCATGCCTTCCATCTCGCCGGTCACATCGGCTTCGTCGACAAAGCTCATCTCGATATCGAGCTGCGTGAATTCGGGTTGCCGGTCCGCGCGCAGGTCTTCATCCCGGAAACAGCGCACGATCTGGTAGTAGCGATCGAGACCGGACATCATCAGCAGCTGTTTGAAAATCTGTGGCGACTGCGGCAGGGCAAAGAACTTGCCCGGATGCGTGCGGCTCGGTACGACGTAGTCGCGCGCGCCTTCAGGCGTTGCGCGCGTCAGCATCGGTGTTTCTACATCGACGAATCCGTCAGCATCGAGAAACTCGCGCATCGCCATGGTCACTTTGTGGCGCAAACGCAGGTTATTGAGCATGCTTTCGCGCCGCAGGTCGAGATAGCGGTACTTCAGACGCAGCTCTTCGTTGGCCTGTTCGTCGTGGTGAAACGGCGGCGTCTCGGCACGATTCAGAACCTTGAGCTCGTGAGCCAGCACTTCGACCTGACCGGTCTTCATGTTCGGGTTGATCGTGCCTTCCGGGCGCTCACGAACGAGGCCCTTGACCGCAAGTACGTACTCACTGCGGATACGCTCGGCCTCGGCAAAGATATCGGCTCGATCGGGGTCGAAAACCACCTGCAGCAGACCCTCGCGATCGCGCAGGTCGATGAATATGACACCGCCATGGTCGCGGCGCCGATGCACCCAGCCGCAAACCTCGACCTCCTGGCCGATCAGTGTCTCGTCAACTTGTCCGCAATAGTTGCTGCGCATGGTCTTTTGTCTCGAAAAAAGTGGCGGAATGGTAAGGCGTGGGCTTTCAATATACAACCGCGGACAGGACTACTCTTTTGGCATCTTTAGCGGAAGCTCGGCCGTTTGTTGCTTGTTCCAGGTTGGAACAACGACGCCCAGTGACATGATCAGTTTGACGGCTTCGTCCACTTCCATGTCGAGCTCGATCGTATCCTTCTTCGGCACGATGATAATAAAGCCCGACGTTGGATTCGGCGTCGTCGGAACAAAGCATGCAACGACGTCTTCACCCGTCCGCGCCTGAATCTCGCCGATCCTGCTGGCCGTCTGGAACGTCAGTGAGTAGATCCCTTCGCGCGGATACTCAACAAGCAAAACTTTGCTGAACGCATTGCCGGAGTCCGAGAACACGATCTCGGCAAAATTCTTGGCCGCCGAATAGATCGAACGCGCAACCGGAATACGGTCAAGCAGAGATTCCCAACCCTTGAGAAACGAGCGGCCGACGAAATTTGCCGTTAGCACGCCGGTAATCAACAACAGAATGATCGTCAGGATGACGCCCAGCCCGGGTACGCCGATCCCGAGCACTTCCTCCGGATGATACTGGCGCGGAATGAGGACCAGCGTCTTGTCCATCAGGCCGATCAGAAAGCGGACAATAACGATGGTGACGCCGAGCGGCAGCCATACCAGTAGTCCGGCAACGAGGTATCGACGCAATCGCTTCATCATAGTGGCCTCAGGCTGTGCTCTTCGACTTGCCCGCAGGCTTGCCGTCCTTACCGTCAGATTTTGTTTTGGGCTTGGACGGTTCCTTGTCGCTGTGCAGGTTGCGCTGATTGTCCTTTTTGAAATCAGTCTCGTACCAGCCCTGCCCCTTGAGACGGAAGCGCGGCGCAGACAGCAGGCGCTTCAGCGCCGGCTTGCTGCATTCAGGGCAATCCACAAGCGGCGTGTCTGCAATTTTCTGCAGCGCATCCAGCGTGTGATCACATTCTTTACAGGCGTATGCGTAGATCGGCATGCGTCGTACTCCTCAGGGTCGGCGCATTATGCCGCGTTTTGGAAATCGAGGCGATCATCCTCCACACCGACCTCGATGACATCACCAGGATTGAATTTACCGGTGAGGATCTCCTGCGCCAGCGGATTCTCTACCTGTTGCTGAATCGCACGCTTCAGTGGGCGGGCGCCATAAACAGGATCGAAACCCGCTTCGGCCAGCTTGTCGCGGGCCGCTTCGGACAGGTGAATGCGCATATCACGATCGGCCAGCCGATCGTGCAGGTAGCCGAGTTGGATATCGACGATCAGGCGAATGTGCTCGCGGGTCAACGGATGGAAGACCACCACGTCATCGACACGGTTAATGAATTCGGGGCGGAAATGTGTTCCGACGACATCCATGACGGCCGACTTCATCTGCTCGTACTGCTCCTCGCCTGCCATCTCCTGGATCATCTGCGATCCGAGGTTCGAGGTCATAACGATTACCGTATTGCGAAAATCCACGGTGCGACCCTGGCCATCCGTCAGGCGCCCGTCATCGAGAACCTGCAACAACACATTGAAGACATCCGGATGCGCTTTCTCCACCTCGTCCAGCAGGATGACCGAATAGGGCCGGCGCCGAACGGCCTCTGTGAGGTAGCCGCCTTCCTCATAACCGACATAACCTGGCGGCGCACCAATAAGACGTGCGACCGAATGCTTCTCCATGAATTCCGACATGTCGAGGCGCACCATCGCATCGTCCGTGTCAAACATGAAATGCGCGAGCGCCTTGGTGAGCTCGGTCTTGCCGACACCGGTCGGACCGAGGAACAGGAACGAGCCAATCGGGCGGCGCGGGTCCGACAGACCAGCACGTGAACGCCGAATAGCGTTCGCGACCGCGACAACGGCTTCATTCTGGCCGATGACGCGTTTCTGCACGACGGATTCCATCTCAAGCAACTTCTCTTTCTCGCCCTCAAGCATCTTGGACACCGGGATACCGGTCCATTTCGAGACGATCTCCGCAACCTCTTCGTCAGTTACGTTGTTGCGCAGCAGGGTCATTTCCTGACCTTCGGCCTGCATCGCCCCCTCGAGTTGTTTCTCAAGTTCCGGGATACGGCCGTACTGCAGCTCGGACATACGCGCAAGGTCATTGGCGCGATGTGCTGTCTCGAGCTCGAGGCGCGCGCGCTCAAGCTCTTCCTTGATATGTGCCGCACCCTGCATCGCCGCCTTCTCGGCCTTCCAGATCTCCTCGAGATCGGCGAATGACTTCTCGAGATCGCTGAGCTGTGCCTCGAGGTCATCAAGCCGTTTGCGCGACGCCTCATCGGATTCCTTCTTGAGCGCTTCCCGCTCGATCTTGAGCTGGATGATGCGGCGCTCGAGCTTGTCCATTTCCTCGGGCTTCGAATCGATTTCGATCCGAATGCGCGACGCGGCTTCGTCAATCAGGTCGATAGCCTTGTCGGGCAGCTGGCGATCGCTGATGTAGCGATGCGACAGCGTGGCCGCAGCAACGATAGCCGGGTCGGTGATTGCAACGCCGTGGTGCACTTCGTAGCGTTCCTTGAGCCCACGCAGAATCGCGATCGTGTCCTCGACCGTTGGCTCCTCTATCAGCACTTTCTGAAAGCGCCGCTCGAGGGCCGCGTCTTTCTCTAGATACTTGCGGTATTCATCGAGCGTTGTCGCACCGACACAATGCAACTCACCGCGTGCAAGTGCCGGCTTGAGCATGTTGCCGGCATCCATGGAACCTTCAGCCTTGCCAGCACCAACCATCGTGTGCAATTCATCGATGAACAGAATGATCTGGCCTTCCTGCTTGGCGAGATCACTCAGCACCGCTTTCAAGCGTTCCTCGAACTCGCCACGAAATTTCGCGCCGGCAATCAGCGAGCCCATGTCGAGTGACAAAATGCGCTTGCCGCGCAGACCTTCCGGCACTTCATTGTTAATGATGCGCTGGGCAAGTCCTTCGATAATGGCTGTCTTGCCGACGCCCGGCTCACCAATCAGGACCGGGTTGTTCTTCGTGCGCCGCTGCAGGATCTGGATGGTGCGGCGAATTTCGTCGTCTCGCCCAACGATCGGGTCCAGCTTGCCCTGTTCGGCGCGCTCGGTCAGATCAATAGTGTATTTCTCGAGTGCCTGGCGCGCATCCTCGGCGTTCGGGTCATTGACCTGCTGACCACCGCGCAGGTCATCGATTGCCTTGTCGATCGCACCCTGGACAGCCCCGGCCTGCTCCATGATCGGTTTGAGCGGCGACGACCCATCCATCGCCGCAAGCACGAACAGTTCGCTTGAGATGTATTGATCGTCGCGCTTCTGCGCGAGCTTGTCGGTCAGGTTGAAGAGCTTGGTCAGCGCGTTGCCGATGTGTACGTCGCCACCGGCACCTTCCACTCTCGGTAACCGGTCAACAGCGTCACCAAGTTGCGAGCGCAACAGGTTGACGTTGACGCCCGACTTCGTCAGCAGGCCGCGCACCGTGCCGCCTTGCTGGTCGAGCAGCGCCACCATCACGTGAGCCGGCTCAATAAACTGGTGATCCTGGCCGACGGCCAGCGACTGCGCATCGGCAAGCGCCATCTGGAACTTGCTGGTCAGTTTGTCCATTCGCATGGTATTTCCCCGTACCGGTGTCCGGTATCAGTAACTCACCCTGAAATAGCGATGAGTGCTGGTTTTTCAAGGCCTGTGGCAGCGCAAAAGGGGTCAGAGCCCTAGGGCTCCGACCCCATATGGACGAAGCTCAGCAGCCGGCCGGTCTCGCCGTCACGGCGATAGGAGTAGAAACGCTCCGGGTCTGCGTGGGTG
>CALZHX010000150.1 GCA_945787435.1 uncultured Woeseiaceae bacterium | reverse complement strand
CGATTCGGCAGCAACATACGGAAACGCAGCAAGCGTTGCGACAGCCAAGATAAGCTTTGCAGTATTCAAAGTGCTTCCTTTGCGAAGGCTTGGGCGAATTTATGAACGGCGGCAATGGGTCAGTAGCAGCCTCTCAGTATTCTAACAGTCGAGCGGCAGGTTTCAGCCATTAGCAGACGGTTCAGCCTGCCAATATTGGCGATTCGTATGCTCACACGAACCAAGAGTGTTTAGCTAGTTGTTCTTTTTCGGTTGCTTCTTAACTCGACGAATGTAAGTGCGGGCTGTTTGGTACTGGCGCACCGTATTTATGGATAACCAGCGAGAAATCGGATACCGCCCGGCCCATTCATAAATACCGATTTCCAGCAGCTGTTCGTCGTTTAATCCTTCAATCGTCAATAGAAGCCGCGAGTACTGTTTGCGCAGGTCTGAAACGATAGACCTGAAGCTTCGACTTCGTGACTTGTCGACAATGTCCGCATTCAATCGGGGCGTTTCGTTCCAGCGATAGCCTCTCGCCGGTGTGACCGGAACCTTGCCTTGCTTGCCTTTCTCAACCCAGTTCAAGACATTTCTTGTCCACCATAAACGGACGGCAAGTAAATCCTTTATCGACCAATCATCAACGCAATTCTTGTCGGCCAATTCAACATCCAATTCGCGCAGTTCAGCGCCTAGCTTTTGGAACGCAGCCTCGACCTGGTCGACGAGTTCATTTCTTGTCCTTGGTATAGGCATAGTGGATACCTATCGCACATCCCAGGGAAAATTGACAGATTATCGGCGTAGAGAACAATTGCGTGGTGTGGTTCATCCCTGAACCGTCACATGCTTTGCGCTGGCATCATTCTGCGGCTACAACGGGTATCCGGGCCTCGAATGCGTTACGGCCGTCGACATACATCTGATAGGTCCAGTCACCGGGCATGTCCTCCGGGTTAGGGCGGTAGTAGTAGTAAGTATAGTAGCGTCCGTTACTCGGCAAAATGGTGTTCCGAATCTTGCCAATGACCTGGCCATTCGGATCGACGATTCGAACCTCAGTACGGTACGCGCGCATTCCCATTTTGTCCCAATCGACATACAGGACGATGTAGTCCTGGCTGAGATAAGCGGTATCGATCCGGTCGATGGGCTCACCATCGACAAGCCCGGACGTGAAGTATGCGACAGCGTTGTAGTTGTCCGCGGTTGCAATCGTCTGGGTCGCCAGAGTAGTGGCTGAGAATGAGATTAGAACTGCAAAAACAATGAGGCGTCGCATGTTAATTCTCCCCGGTTTTTTCGTTGCCACTATGGTCTTTCGAGGCTGGTTTCTTGTAGCACGTGTTAAAAGACTACTTGCCTACGTGGGTAGCGTGTGCAGGTTCTGACATATCCCGTTATTTGTCGCCAATCAACGACTTGTTGCTGAATGACGTGTCGCCAGGTCCCGACGCATTTATGTCTTGCTAGGGTGGCATGTGTCGCAAAATGAAAACACCGTCGACTGGCAGACAGTTCATCTACTCGGCTTGCGGGCTGGCCTGTCCAGATACGAAAGACAGTGACCTGGCAGCAAGCGCCTTCAATAACTCCACGAAAAGCCAAAGAATGCCTAGCGGTAGAATAATTGTCTGCAGCACAAAAATGACAATCAGATTAATGATATGGCTGGTTGCCTGGGCTGCACTTTCTTCGAGTTGTTCAATTGTCGCGGAAATACTCATCGAGCCAATCCAGTCCGCGGCATCTGCATACATTTCTACTGCCGAACTCCGAAGTTCTGACGCCAACTCCCCGAAATCCGGAAGTTGAAAAGAACTGTCGTCCGATGGCAGTTCAGACGCCTCTTCTGATGATGGTTGGTCATCAGGCTGCATGTTGTCGTCAATTTGAGCATTCAATTCCTCAATACTCATTGTTGACGAAGTCAATTCATTGCTCGCAACTTCGTGCTTTGACAGCAAGAACGTATCAAAGAAAAAGTTCGTGCAAATTATTACCACCGGCACCGCAAAACGGATGACAGCCAAAATCATAGCCATCCGAATCGTCAACCCTGCGTACTTATTTTTCCGCAACGCGGGAGACCATAGCGAAGCAAGCCAGAGAGCCAGTGTCAAAACAAGCATAGCCGTAACGACCCACCAGGACAGTATCTCCAGGAGTATCAGTTGAATACCGAGGGAACTTGATGCAACCAACATTACGCTCGAAAATCGCTCAACAAGATCGTTGACTGGATCGAGAACCTGGCCGGGCGTCAACATGACGCCAACGCCACCCGGCTCGAGTGCGATCTCGGTGCCTTGCGCGACCGATATGACACCATTTAGAGCTCGAGCCGCGGCGAAAGTGGCCAGTGCGCGCTTTAATGCTTGCTCTGCGTATGTCTGAGATACATTGTCGGCGACACCGCTTATTGCAGAACCTGCGAGGACAATAATCAGAACGGTGTAGATGAGCCTCTTTAACCTCATATCGAACTCCGATTCCTGAACCAGCGGTTTGAACGGTCGGCCTCGAGTGCAAGGCGGTCGCTCGCAGGTTGCGGGTTCCTACAGGTGGAACGAGCTGGGCAGCAACTCCGCCATCGTATAGCTGTGCCAGGTCTCATCATCGTCCTTGACGATAACCCGCGTCTTTGCGTCCGAGAATTCATGAATACGCTGCCGGCAGCCACCACAGGGTGTGCACGCCCGAGACTTCTCTCCCTTGCTGCCCCCGGCGACCGCAATTGTCACAATACGAGTGCCTCCCGAAGAAACCATGGCGCTAATGGCCCCGGCTTCGGCACAACTCACGTTCGAGTAGGCGGCGTTCTCGACGTTGCAGCCGACATGTAAATTGCCGTTTTCATCGATCAACGCGGCGCCGACGCTGAATCCTGAGTAAGGGCAGTGTGCCTGGTCGCGCACCTTGCGGGCCGCATCGAGTAGGTCGTCGTCGGTCATTTCGTTTTTCTCACCGGGTTATTCGGGTGTTCGGTCCAGTTGCCAGGCGCAAGTTCGTTCGGAACCTGTTTCATCGTAATGCAACTGTCAACCGGGCACACGCACGCGCAAAGATTACAGCCAACGCATTCATCGTCAATGACTTCGAAGTGTCTCTCGCCGTCGACCATATTCGTTATCGCCTGGTGTGACGTATCCTCGCAAACAATATGGCAGCGACCGCACTCGATGCACAGATCCTGGTCGATGACAGCTTTCTCAACGTAGTTCAGGTTCAGGTACTGCCAGTCGGTGACACTGGGCACCGCTTTGCCGACGAGTTCGGATACCGAGGTCATGCCCTTGTCGTCGAGAAATGTGCTGAGCCCGTCGGTGAGGTCGTCGATGATCTTGAAGCCGTAGACCATAGCCGCGGTACATACCTGGACGTTGCTTGCGCCGAGTGCCAAAAAGTCCACGGCATCACGCCAGTCGCTGATGCCGCCAATGCCTGAAATTGGCAAATCCCTTGTGTCTGCCGTGCGTGCAATCTCGGCGACCATGTTCAGCGCGATCGGCTTAACGGCTTCGCCACAGTATCCGCCATGCGTGCCCATGCCGTCGGTCGTCGGGTACATGGTCAATGTGTCGTAATTGACACGCATGATTGAGTTGACCGTGTTAATCAGCGATACGGCATCGGCACCGCCATCCTTTGCCGCTTTGGCAGGCGGAACGACGGTCGCCACATTTGGTGTGAGTTTGACGATGACAGGAACGCTAGCGGCTTTCTTGCACCATTCGGTCGCCATCTGGATGTACTCGGGCACCTGGCCAACGGCTGCGCCCATGCCGCGCTCGGACATGCCGTGTGGGCAACCGAAATTCAGCTCGAGTGCATCTGCGCCCGTGTCCTCGATCATCGGCACGTGGTCGGCCCAGGCTTTCTCGTTCATCGGCAACATGACCGACGCGACCAGCGCCCGGTCCGGCCAGTCACGTTTGACCTGGCGAATTTCCTCGAGATTTGTCTCCAGCGGCCGGTCGGTGATCAGTTCGATATTGTTGAAACCAATGACGCGGCGGTCGTTGCTGTGAATGGCGCTGTAACGCGGTCCACTGACGTTGACAATCGGCGGGCCCGCCTCCCCGAGCGTTTTCCAGACGAAGCCACCCCAGCCGGCCTCAAACGCGCGGTTGACGTTGTAGGCCTTGTCCGTCGGCGGAGCAGATGCCAGCCAGAACGGGTTTGGCGATGGGATGCCGAGAAATTCTGACGTCAGGTCAGCCATTGTCGCCTCCGAGGTAGCGGTCGATCGCGTGAGCGGCGACCTTTCCATGTTGCACGGCACTGACCGTCAAGTCTTCGCCACCTGCGACACAATCGCCGCCGGCCCAGACGCCCGGCAACGTTGTGGCCTGGCTGTCATTAACAACGATCTTGCCGTACTCAACGTCTATGCCCTGTAGTTCGCTGGCCAGTTGCTGGTCGGCAAGCCGCTGCCCAATGGCCTTGAAAACAACATCGGCCTCCATTGTGATCGACTGACCGTTTTTGTCGAACTCGATGGAGGTTACGTGATCATCGCCAAGCAGTGCTTTCGGATGCAGCCAGTGATGCACAGAGACGCCGCTGACCTGCGCCAGGTGCTGTTCGAACTCCGAGGCGCTCATGTCGTCAGGGCCGCGCCGGTACACCAGGTCAACTCTCTCCGCGCCCAGTCTTTTTGACTGCACGGCGATGTCGATCGCCGTCATGCCGCCGCCGATAACAACGACATTGCGCCCGACGGGTAACGTGGACTTGTCTTCGGCCTGTCTGAGTTCAGCGATGTAGTCGGTCGCGTTCTCAACGCCTGGCAGGTCTTCGTTATCGATGTTCAGGTCGTTGACCAGTGTCAGGCCGATACCGAGGAAGACGGCATCGTAGGCGTCGCGCAGTGCGGACAGTGAAAAGTCGCCACCCAGGGAAACACCATCTTCCACCTCTACGCCACCAATTGAGAGAATCCAGTCGACTTCGCGTTGCGCAAAGTTGTCGACGGCCTTGTAAGCGGCTATTCCGTATTCGTTCAGGCCACCGGGACGAGGGTCGCGGTTGAACACTTTCACCTCGTGCCCGAGCATTGCGAGTCGATGGGCGCATGACAGGCCGGCCGGGCCACCGCCGACGACGGCGACGCGCTTGCCGCTTGCCTCAGCACGTTCAAACAGGTGCACTCCATCCTCAAGGATCGGGTCCGTGGCAAAACGTTGCAACAGTCCGATCTCGACCGGCTTGTCTTCGTGCGTATTACGTACGCAGGCTTCTTCGCACAAGACCTCGGTCGGGCAGACGCGGGCGCACATGCCGCCCATGATGTTCTCGCTGAGAATTGTTTTCGCCGAGCCGCGGACGTTGTCACTGCGAATCTTCTGAATAAAAGACGGTATATCGATACCGGTCGGGCAGGCCGTCGTGCACGGCGCATCAAAGCAAAAGTAGCAGCGGTCTGCTTCGATCAGCGCTTCCGAACGCGACAGCGGTGGGTGCAGGTCAGCGAAGTTATCTTCGATCTCGGCCTTGCCGAGGCGATGCGCACGAATGTCGGGATCTGGCATTGGTCGTTTCCGATCGGTTAGCGCTTGACCGCCACCGGCTCCTTACGTTGTGCCTGCTTCTGCAACGCATCGTAAATCGGTGCAAAAGCCGGGCGATCAACGTAACGACCGGCGCCGCGTTCGACATCGAGCTCGCCGTTGGCGTACACAACCTTGCCGCGGCTGATCGTATGCGAAGCACAGCCCTTAACGGTCATTCCTTCGAAGATATTGTAGTCGACATTTTGGTGGTGGGTCTTTGCCGAAATCGTCTTTGTTGCTTCCGGGTCCCAGACGACAATGTCGGCGTCGGCGCCTGTCGAAATACTGCCCTTGCGTGGATAGACGTTAAAAATTTGTGCGGCATTAGCTGATGTTGCAGCGACAAATTCGTTCATCGTAAGGCGACCCGTGTTCACGCCCTGGTCCCAGAGCACTTCGAGGCGATTCTCCACGCCCCCGGTGCCATTCGGAATCAGCCGGAAGTCGTCCTTGCCCATCGCTTTCTGGTCGGCGCAGAAGCAGCAGTGATCGGTTGCTGTCGTCTGCAAGTTCCCGGACTGAAGGCCGTGCCATAGCGCCTCCTGGTGTTCGTGCGACCGAAACGGCGGGCTCATGACGTGTGCAGCTGCCGTGTCGAAGTCCTTGTCCAGATACACCGAGTCATCGATCAGCAGGTGGCCGGCGAGAACCTCACCGAACACGCGCTGGCCCTCGTTGCGCGCGCGCGTAATCGCCTCAAGAGATTGCTTGCACGAGTTGTGCACGACGTAGAGCGGCACATTGAGTACCTCGGCAATACGTATTGCGCGATTGGCTGCTTCGCCCTCAACCTGGGGTGGGCGTGACAGCGGATGACCTTCCGGGCCTGTGATGCCTTTTTCGAAAATCTCTTGTTGCAGCCGGAATACGAGTTCGCCGTTCTCGGCATGCACTGTCACTATCGCTCCAAGTTCGCGTGCCCTCGTGAAACTGTTCACGAGAGTTTCGTCGTCGGCCATGATGGCGCCTTTGTACGCCATGAAGTGCTTGAAGCTGTTGACGCCGTGCTCGCGCACCAGTGTGCCCATGTCGGCGTGCACGGAGTCGTCCCACCATGTGATCGCAACATGGAAAGAGTAGTCGGCGACGGATTTTTCCGCCCATTCGCGCCACTGCTGGTACGCTTCAATAATGTTCTGTTGCGGTGCCGGGATGGCAAAATCGATGATCATCGTCGTACCGCCGGCAAGACCCGCGGCAGTTCCCGAATAGAAATCCTCGGTTGTCACTGTGCCCATGAACGGCAACTGCATATGCGTGTGCGGATCGATACCGCCTGGCATGACGTATTGGCCGCCTGCATCGACGACCGTGGCGCCTTTCGGTGCATCGATGTTTTCGCCAACCGCTGTAATGACGCCATCTTCGCAGAGCACGTCCGCCCGTTGTGAAAAGTCCGAGTTGACGACGGTGCCGCCCTTGATAAGTACTGTCATGTTGCACTCCTCGCTTCGT
>CALZHX010000149.1 GCA_945787435.1 uncultured Woeseiaceae bacterium | reverse complement strand
GACGCCTGGGAGCAAGCTCCCATCGTTTCCGTTCGACTTGCATGTGTTAGGCATGCCGCCAGCGTTCAATCTGAGCCAGGATCAAACTCTTCAGTTTAAAGCTTTGAGCTTTATCTAAAGACGTAATCCCCAACCTCAATTACTAAAAATTAAACTTGGTTCTCACGTTGATTTTGCCAATGCAAATTCCAACGCGAGCACCCACACAAATTATCTGTTTCGATTTGTTAAAGAACGAGCCTCGTAAGCCGAAATGCAATATCTGCGTTTCGCGAGGCGGACCCACAATTATACAGGCCAGAGGTGGCTGTTGGCCAGCCCGGGGCCTGTGTGTTCTATCTAATTGGAAGTCTGCTGAAGGACACCGTACCCTCAGCGGACGGGCATTATAGCGACGAATAGGGGCCCGTCAACACTTATTCGCAAGAAATTTGAGCTGGCCCCGTCCGGGACCGGAAGGTGCCGACTAAATTATCGGGATTCAAGCCAGGCTGCGAATTCCTCAGAAGCCATTAACTGCCCGAAAACACGGCTTTTTTCCAGGGTTTCAGGGCTCAAATCATAGTCGAACTCGCCCTCCAGTCGCGTGAGCGCTGCAACCGTCCCGGCAAAGTCACCGACCGCGTTTCGGGCATTCAGCGCAGACAACCAGCCCAGTTCGAGGCCGGGCTCGCGCCCGAGCGCCAGGTCAGCGTAAGCGACAGCCTCTGCCGCGTTGCCCGATGCGAGCAATGCGGCCGACATTCGCGCATCCATCGCGGCATCCTCGACATCCAGCTTGTCACGCAGTCTCTGCAGGGCAGCGATGCCCTCCTCGAACTTTTTCTGCGGGAAATAGTAGTCGAGCAACATCAGAGAGTAGAGGGGCTCTTCCGGGAAATGCTCGGCCATTAAGCCGAGTGCCGCGACCATATCACGGCGCCTGCGGACGTCCTTGGCAACGCGCACCCCGGATTCCACGACTATCCGCTGCCGTTGAAAACGTGGCTCTATGCTGTCCCGCAATTCGTTGAACTTGGCGAGATTGCGATCACGTGCCGCCTTCATCAGTTCGCCAAACTGAAACAACTCCCGCTCACTGACATTCGAAAAGTCGAGCAATTTGCGCAACGCCGATTTGCTGGGCTGCGCCAAAACGAGATAAAGGCCGACGTCCTGCGAGAACGCCTGCCCATCGAGAAAGTTGATCCAATCGACAATAACGACGTTCTCGCGCTGGTCGAGTCGCAGATCAAGGTCGAAATAATTGAACTGGAAGTTGTCGAGATCGACCCGGACAACGGCTCGGCCCAGGTCGCCGCGCGACTCAACGCCAAGCAGCGTGAACCTCAGCCCTTCTTCAGGCACACCGCGGCTGGGAACGATGCCTCCCTTTATCATGCCTGGCCACGATCCTTCGAGACTCCCTTCGAACTGCCTCTTGATTCTCTGGTCGATGAGGCGCAGGCCGTAGATACGATCAAGCATGTCCTGTTGATTGACCGCGCCGATGAAGCTGTCGAAAAACCCGTAATTCAGGTCGTTGACAGTACTTGCAACACCGGCCCGGAATGCTTCCTGTTTTCTTGCTTCGGCTTGCGCGGCGTCTTCAGCTTCGTCAGCGAGCGCGCCTGCGCACAACATAGTGAAGAACAGGGAAACAACCAGGCTTTGGACTCTTGTCGTCATTTTGGCAAATCGACCCCCGGTCAGGTCAGGCTTATACGAGAGAATTTACGCTTACCAACCTGGTAGATGCCGATGCTGCCAGCATCGATCTCAAGCGCGCGATCTTCAACTTTCACACCATCAATTCTGACAGCACCTTGTTTGATCATCCGGAATGCTTCGGATGTACTGCTCACAAGGCCCGCTTCTTTCAAGAGGTGCGCAATTCCAAGTCGCCCATTCTTGCTCGCGAGACTCAATTCGGGCATATCCTCAGGCATGGCACCTTGCTGGAAGCGAGAAATGAACTCCTCCTTGGCGGCCGTTGCGGCATTGTCATCGTGAAATCTTGCCACGAGTTCCAGCCCGAGTTCGAACTTCGCATCGCGGGGATTGAGGCCTTCCTCAACGCGTCGCCTGAGGCCTGCAATATCATCGAGTGTCCGAAAACTCAGAAGCTCGAAGTAGCGCCACATCAGATCGTCCGACACGGACATCAACTTGCCGAACATCTCGCCCGGGGCATCCGTAATACCAATGTAATTGCCCATTGACTTCGACATTTTCTGCACGCCGTCGAGCCCTTCAAGGAGCGGCATCGTCAGGACAATCTGCGGTTCCTGCCCAAAGTCCTGCTGCAGCTGGCGGCCTACCAGCAGGTTGAATTTTTGGTCGGTTCCACCGAGCTCGACGTCGGCCTTAAGCGCCACAGAGTCGTAGCCCTGCACAATTGGGTAGAGAAATTCATGAACCGATATCGGCTGGCCGCCCGTATATCTCTTATTGAAGTCGTCGCGCTCGAGCATGCGAGCGACAGTATGGTGCGATGCGAGTTTGATCAATCCGGCCGCATCCATCGCCCCCATCCATCTCGAATTGAATTCGATGCGCGTGGCTTCCTCGTCCAGAATTTTGTAGATCTGTGCCTCGTAGGTCTCGGCATTGGCCTTGATTTCTTCGGGCGACAACGGCGGACGCGTCGTGTTCTTGCCCGACGGATCACCGATCATGCCCGTGAAATCACCAATCAGGAACACGACCTCATGCCCGAACTCCTGGAATTGCCGCATCTTGTTAATGAGTACGGTGTGCCCGATGTGCAGGTCCGGTGCGGTCGGGTCGAACCCGGCTTTGACGACGAGAGGCCGGCCTTGCTTCAGCTTCGCTTCAAGTCCGTTTTCGGGCAAAACCTCATCGCTGCCGCGAACAAGTTCCTGTAGTTGATCCTTGGTATCTGTCATGACGTCGTGTCAGGGCTCCTTGAGAGCGGAACTGTAGCATTCTCAGGCTTTGATGAAAGCCCACATATGGCAATTCGTAGCAATATGATTTAACACCATGACTTATAACACTTTTCTTTGACCTCCTCGAAAGGCCGCGGTAGAGTAGCGGCATCTCAAACCGCGGGGACGCAGACTTGCATCGCCCAGTAAGTCCACTGCTGCACGACTACAAGCCACCGGCTGCGAATTCGCCCAGAAAATCCCGGGCCCTGCAATGGTTTGTGGTCGGACTGGGCCTCCCGCTTCTGGGTCTCGCACTCATCAGTACGATCGATCTCTCCGACGCAACATCGGTGCCGTCCGCAATGCGGTCCGCAACACCGACAATGGCCGCCACTCCGGGCGCCGAAGTTGCGGCTGCCGCAACTGCCGTCTTTACCGAAGTTCCGCTGGTCCTCGCGCCCGAGCCCGAGTACCAGACACTGACACTCACGATTCGCAGAGGCGATACGCTGGATCAATTGTTTCGCAGCCATCAGCTGGATATCAGCCACCTCGCCCAGATCGCACGACTCGAAGAAGCCGGCAAGCAGTTCCGCAAGATCCGGCCGGGGGATATATGCGAAATCACTCACGACGAGGGCACGCTCGTCAGCCGGTATTCAGCACTTAACCTGACGAGCGCGCTCAAGGTCGACCGTCAGGAATCCGGATTCAGCGCGGCGATCATCGACCGTCCTATCGAGATTCGTAAGCGCATGGCCCATGGCGTCATCCAGAACTCGCTTTTCGAGAGCGCGACGGCCGCTGGATTGTCCGACAAGCTTGTCATGAACATCGCCGGAATATTCGCCTGGGATGTCGACTTCGTCCTGGATATTCGCAGCGGTGACAACTACTACGTGCAATGGGAAGAGATCTGGCAGGACGGAGAATTCGTCACCGACGGCCAGGTCGTGGTAGCCGAGTTCAATAATGACGGCCGGACGCATCGGGCCATTCGATTTATCGACAGCGCGGGTCGGACTGACTATTTCACACCCGAAGGTGACAGCGTTCGCAAAGCGTTCCTGCGGTCGCCGGTCGACTTCCGGGTCAGTTCATCGTTCAACCCCAATCGACGGCATCCAGTGCTCAAGACCGTGCGACCGCATCGCGGAGTTGATTACGCGGCCCCGCGTGGCACACCTATCAAGGCTTCGGGTGACGGCAAGGTAATATTTCGCGGCGTAAAATCGGGATACGGCAATGTCGTCATACTTCAGCATGGTGGCAACATCACGACGCTCTATGCGCATATGTCGAAATTCGCCGCCAGTGCACGTACGGGATCGCGTGTCAGGCAGGGACAGACCATTGGCTATGTCGGGAAGACGGGCCTTGTTACCGGAGTTCACCTTCACTATGAGTATCGGTTGAATGGAGTCCACAGGAATCCGAGGACCGTAAAACTGCCACAGGCCGATCCCATTGCTGACGAGTATCGCAAGCAGTTCCTCGCTGCTGCCGGACCCATACTCGAGGAACTTGAGAGATTCAAGAACACTCAGCTCGCCACGATCGCGCAAAACGAAAACAAATAGTTGCGACATCACCCGTGAGTAACCTGTATATCGGCCTCATGTCTGGCACGAGCATGGATGGCATCGATGCGGCGCTGGTGCGATTTGCAGATTCGGGTCTCGACATACTGCAGACGCTCCAGCAAGACTATCCCGACGACCTCAGGCAGCGCCTGCTTGCGTCGAGGTCCGATGCCAGCCTGCGCTCCTGCGATGATGTCCTGGATCTGCATCATGATGTCGGTCTGTGTTTTCGCGATGCAACGCGAGCGTTGCTTGCCCTTGCGAAGATCAAACCGTCGGAGATCGCCGCGATTGGCAGTCATGGGCAGACGCTGCGACACGAGCCGGATTCAACTGAGCCGTTTTCGCTACAGATAGGCGATGCAAACCTCATCGCCGAAGGCACCGGTATTACAACGATCGCCGATTTTCGTCGTGCCGATATTGAACTGGGCGGGCAAGGCGCCCCTCTCGCGCCCGCGTTCCACGAGTGGCTATTCAGGAACGGGGAGATGACACGCATCGTCCTGAACATTGGCGGTATTGCCAATATCACGGTGTTACACGCCGATGACCGGGAAACTACAGGGTTTGATACGGGTCCGGGCAACACTCTTCTGGACGCGTGGGCATTGAAGCATTTGCACAGCCCTTACGATGCAAACGGGGACTGGAGCGCGTCAGGGTCCGTAGCAGGCGACCTGCTTTCGCGGCTGACGGGCGATGCCTATTTCGCGGCCGCTGCACCAAAAAGCACCGGCTTTGAGTACTTCAACCTCGACTGGCTGGATGAAGCATCTGCCAGCCAATACGACCCCGCTGACGTCCAGGCGACGCTTTGCCAGCTAACGGCCGACAGCATCGCCGAGGCGATAAGAGCTGCGGCCCCGGATGCAAACGAAGTTCTTGTTTGCGGCGGCGGCGTGCACAATCGCGACCTCATGCAGCGACTGCAGGCGACCTTGCCCGGCATGAACATCGCATCGACAGCGATTGCCGGCCTCGATCCGGACTGGGTCGAGGCGGCTGCATTCGCCTGGCTTGCAATGCGCACGACGAGCGGTCAATCCGGCAATCTCCCGAGTGTAACCGGGGCACGGCATGCGACCGTTCTTGGAGTGACCCATAAAGCGCCCTGAACTGAGGACTTCGTAAGCATATCGCAACACGGTCATTGCTATACTGGCCGACCGCCATTTCGAGACAGATTCGTTGGACGCGCCCGCACTCCCTCCTGCTGACCTGTATATCAATCGTGAACTCAGCCAGCTTGAGTTCAACAAGCGCGTGTTGGCCCAGGCTCTGGACGAGAATGTTCCTCTTCTCGAACGACTTAGATTCCTGTGTATCACCTGCACCAATCTCGATGAGTTCTTCGAGATACGGGTCGCTGCGCTAAAACAGCGTATCGAGCTTGGCGCGCCGGCGCAGGGCCCGGAGAAACTCTCGGCACAACAGATCTTCGATGCTATCCGCCACAGCATGCTCGGCATCGTCAGACAGCAGTACGAATTGCTGAACAATGTGTTGTTTCCGGAATTGACCAAGGCCGGGGTGCAGTTCTTGCAGAGCGAAGAATGGAACGCCGAGCAAGCCGAATGGCTGCAAGAGTATTTTCTCGAACAAGTGGTGCCAGTGCTCACGCCGCTCACTTTCGATCCGTCGCGACCGTTCCCGCGCGTATTGAACAAGAGCCTCAATTTTATCGTCAGGTTGCGTGGCAAAGACGCGTTCGGCCGGCGGCGTCATCAAGCCATGGTGCAGGCACCGCGATCTCTGCCGCGCATCATCCGCCTGCCGGAACATCTCAGCACACCGGGACGGCATAACTATGTCTTTTTGTCGTCGATTATCCGCGTACACGTCGCCACGCTCTTCCCGGGACTGAGTGTGGGAGGCTGCTACCAGTTTCGCGTAACGCGCAATTCAAATCTCTATGTTGATGACGAAGAGATCGGCGACCTGGCGCATGCTCTCGAAGGTCAGCTGGCCGCCAGCCGCCACGGCGCGGCCGTGCGTCTCGAGGTCAGTCACGAGTGTCCGCCGGATCTGCAGGAGTTCCTCCTTGAGAACTTCGGTCTTGCTGAGCACGATACATATCTCGTCGACGGCCCGGTGAACCTGAATCGCCTCGCGACCGTGTGCGAGATCGAGGATAGCTGGGAACTTCTGTACCCGCCATTTGCGCAGGGGCTGCCAGAAGAACTCCTGACCAAAGAGAACATCTTTGACTTGCTTGCGAAGAAAAATGTGCTGCTGCACCACCCGTATCAGTCGTTTGCGCCAACCATCGATTTCATAAAGACTGCGTCGAGTGACTCCGATGTGCTCGCGATAAAAATTACTCTCTATCGAACCGGGGCCGAATCTCCGATCGTGGATCATCTCGTGCATGCAGCACGCTCCGGCAAAGAAGTCACGGTCATTATCGAGCTCATGGCACGGTTTGACGAGGCGGCGAATATTGCTCTTGCGAACCGCCTGCAGGAGGCCGGTGCGCACGTTGTATATGGCCTGGTCGGCTACAAGACGCATGCCAAAATGACGCTTGTTGTGCGCAGGGAGTCAGACAAACTCGTCCGCTATGTACACCTCGGCACCGGAAATTACCATCACGCTACGACACGCGTGTATACCGACTACGGCTATATGAGCAGCAGCCGGCGCCTCGGAGAAGATGTCCACCAGCTATTCATGCAGTTGACGAGCCTCACCGAATCAAGCGACATGTCGCGGATGATGGCGGCACCGTTCAATCTTTACTCGTCTCTTCTGGAGAAAATTGAACGCGAGGCACAAAACGCGCGCGATGGTAAGAAAGCGCGCATCATCGCCAAGATCAACTCACTCAACGAGCAGGGCATGATCGATGCGCTGTACGAGGCATCCCAGGCTGGCGTCAAGATCGACCTGATCGTGCGCGGCATTTGTTCCCTGCGCCCTGGCGTGCCGGGACTATCCGAGAACATTCACGTGCGATCAATTGTCGGACGATTCCTCGAGCACTCGCGCGTCTACTATTTCCTCAACGACGACGATGAAGAGTTCTATTGCGCGAGTGCCGACTGGATGGAGCGCAATCTTCTGCGCCGCAACGAATCCTGTTTCGAGATTCGACAGAAGGCGATGAAGGACCAGATTCGTGCCGACCTGGAACTGTTCCTGTCGGACAATTGCCAGGCCTGGGTGCTGCATGGCGACGGCAGTTACGAACGTCTCTCCCCGGCAGTAGATGAAGAGCGCATTTCTGCACAGGACGTATTTCTCGAGCAGCTGGCATTGCCTAACTAAACGTCAGGCTGTACCCCACTGCTTTCAGACAGCCGACTTCACGCTCGAGGTCTGCAGCCGTCAACGGATTGGCCGCAAGCCAGGACGAATCGAAAGACAGGTGCACCGAATCCTCGCTTACCGAAATTGTGACGGCGGGAACCTCAACAGCACTGCGGCTTCTGTTCATCAGAACTGCCAGTCGCAATAACACCGCAAGGCGCAGTGATGGCTCGCGCCAGACCTGCGGCAATATATTCTGCGCCCTGTCGTCGATCTCATGACGCTGACTGCCGATCAGAAATGCAAGAAATCGCTGCTCGGCGCGCGGGAATCCTGGCAGATCGGCATTGGCAGCGATGTAGGCACCGTGCCTTTCGAAACCGTCGTGGGAGATATCGAGACCGATCTCGTGCAATCGTGCGGACCATTCGAGCATAGTGCCAAACAGGGCCGATTCGATGTGCCACTTTTCTCTGCACTGCTCCAACAGGAGTACCGCCGTACCCGCCACGCGGCGCGATTGACCGGTATCGACGTTGTAGCGCGTCGCCATGGCTTGCACGCTGCGCTCGCGCGCATCTTCATGTGTGAGCCGGCCGAGCAAGTCGTAAAGCAGGCCCTCGCGCAAGGCGCCATCCGAGACCTTGAGCTCGGCGACTCGCAACACGCTCAATAACTCGGCCAGGATCGCAAGACCGCCTGGCCAAACCTGTGCGCGACGCTCCGACAAGCCCGGCAGGGACAGCTCATTGATCGACCTACAGGCAATGACCCTGGCAATGATTTTTTCGAGTGCATCGGGAGTCAGGGCGTGTGAGTCAATAATTCCGAGTTCGCTCGCGACTCGCTCGGTTGAGCGAATCGTCCCTGACGTGCCGATAGACTCGATCTGCTCCGCGCCGCGGAAAAACGCTTTGACAGGCCGGAGTTCGAGACGCGCTGCGACCCGGGCTTTCCCGAATGCTTTCTCAGTAATCTCGCCGTCACTGAAGAAACGTTCGGTCATCGACACACAACCCAGGTGGACGCTTTCGAGTGCCCGTGGTTCGGCGCCCTGCCCCAGTATCAACTCGGTGCTGCCGCCACCGATGTCGAGAACGAGACGCAGGCCATCCTGCGGCGGCAGGCTCTGCGCAACGCCGTTGTATATCAGGCGGGCCTCTTCCAGGCCCGAGATGACGTCGATCGGATGTCCGAGCGCCGACTCCGCCTCTGCCATGAAGCCGGTATCTTCACGCGCCCGACGAATCGTGCTTGTTCCTGCCGCACGCACGCTTCCTGCGCGCATATCGCGCAGCCGCTCTCCGAATCGCGACAGGCAATCGATTGCCCGCGCCCGTGCATCCGGCGAAAGATCGCCACTATTTGACAGTCCCTCTGCGAGGCGTACGGTTTCGCGAATTCGATCGATGATGATGAGCTGCCCGTGACGCAGCTCACCAACGATCATGTGAAAACTGTTGGATCCGAGGTCAACCGCGGCGATGACCTCAGGTGACGTATCAGGTCGAGAAGGACGATCCACAACCGCAGGTTGTTGTCGCGTTCGGGTTGCGAATGATGAATTGCGCACCCTGCAGGTCTTCCTTGTAATCAATTTCTGCGCCCATTAGATACTGAACACTCATCGGATCGATCACAAGCTTTACGCCTTGGTTTACAACTTCGCTATCACCGTCCTCGACATTCTCGTCAAACGTGAATCCGTATTGAAACCCGGAGCAGCCCCCACCGGAAATGAAAACCCTGAGCATCAGCTCCGGGTTCTGTTCTTCCTCGATGAGCTCGCCGACCTTGGTCGCCGCAGCATCGGTGAACACTACGGGTGGCGGCGGTGCTGGTGCTGTTACATCTGTCTGCATATCTTGAAGCCTGCTTCTGTCCTTTTACGATTCGGCAGCGACTGCGGCCGATTCATCGATGTGGCTCGTCTGTTCGAGTAACGGTACCTGACCTTCCGGCTGGTGTACCAGCTTGCCGTTAATCTCGGCGCCAATCGCCATCTCGATCAGATTGTAATACACATTACCAATGACCCGCGCGGTCGGTCCTAGTTCCACGCGTTTGCCAGCGAATACATCGCCTTTGACGATGCCGTTCAACACGACATAAGGTACCGTAACGCCGCCATCGACCGTACCAATATCACTGATG
>CALZHX010000148.1 GCA_945787435.1 uncultured Woeseiaceae bacterium | reverse complement strand
GCTGCAACGCTTCTACCTGGTCATAGCCATTCTCGTGCAGCACGGCTCGGGCACGCTGTCGCGAGTGCGACTTGAGCAAATGTGCCAGCTCAGCGCCGAGCGCCTTTCGATGATCTATGGATTGCATTCACCCGATTTCTTTAACAAGACGCTGTTTCACGATTTCATCAGGAGGCTACAGGGCCAGGATGTGTTGCGGCGAAACGGCGATGGATTACTCGAGTACGACGACGATATCGTTGGCATTGGCGCGGATGCGCGTCTCGTGCTCGGTGAAGAAATTCGCCACAGCATCCTGTCGCTAACAGTTCCAGAGGACCAGGTCGAAGAATGAAAGTCGCATCGTTTTACCGCTTCCTGGATCTGATGGATCCGGAAGACTTCAAGAACGCGCTGCAGGGCGCCTGTGATGAGCAGGGCCTGCTCGGCACAATTCTTGTTGCAAATGAGGGTTTTAACGGCTCCATAACCGGGGAAGAAAGCGCTATTGGTCACGTATTTGCGTGGATCGAAGAGACCCTGGAGCTCGACAGTCCTGTCGAGGCACGCTGGAACGCTGTTTCGGAGCCACCGTTTCGGCGCATGCGCGTCAAGCGGAAAAAGGAGATTGTCACTCTCGGTCGTCCCGACATACTGCCGCACAAGAAGACGGGTACCTACGTCTCCGGAGAAAGATGGAACGAACTCATTGCAAACCCGGATGTGGTTGTTGTCGATACGCGCAACAGCTACGAATTCGAAGTTGGCACATTCCCGCGCGCGATTGACCCCAAGACAGACAGCTTTCGGGAATTTCCCGAGTTTGCACAGAAGCTCGCCAATACCTCGAAAGACCGGCCACTAGCCATGTTCTGCACCGGCGGGATTCGCTGCGAAAAAGCGACTGCGCTGATGCTCGAACTCGGATTTGAAGAGGTCTATCACCTGCGGGGCGGAATTCTCAAATACCTTGAGGAGATGCCCGCACAGGAAAACCATTGGGGCGGTGAGTGTTTTGTATTCGATACACGCGTCGCCGTCGACCGTGATCTCGCCGAGGGTGGCTACGTTCAGTGTCACGCTTGCCGGCGACCATTGAGCACCGAGGAAATGGCGTCACCGGACTACCAGGAAGGAATTTCCTGCCCGCGCTGCGTTAACGACCTGGACGCAGACAGAAAAGAAAGACTGGGAGAACGCCAAAGACAAATCGAACTCGCGCGGGAACGAGGCGACATACACATCGGGCCAAAGTAGGACAAAGGTTCGCGGGCATGCCAGCTGCGGGCCCTATGCATCCAGATCTGGAATCAGCTCGCTTTCAAGCGACGCGATCATGTCTTTGATCAGCAACTTGCGCTTTTTCAAACGACGAATGCGCAACTGATCGACCATCGGGTCGTGTTGCAGCCGATCTATCAGGTAGTCAAGATCGCGGTGGCTCACTCGCAGTTCGCGCAGCCTCTCGAGATTCTTGAAGGATTCAGTATCGACTTTGTCGGTCATTTCCGCCCATGCTACTCGTCGCTTGCAAGCAGCGCCAGCCAGTCCCGGTCCGTGGCTCCGATGACGACAAACCAAGGATTCAGGATGTTCTCTTTTGCGTTGTAGGACAAGGGCTTACCGTCCAGCTCGAGGACTGATCCACCGGCCTGCTCGACGACCGCCTGGGCGGCCGCTGTATCCCATTCGGAGGTCGGGCCAAGACGTGGGTAGATGTCCGCCCGGCCTTCGGCGACAACGCAGAACTTAAGCGAGCTGCCCATGGGCAGCATGTCGGATTCGCCCACCTTGTCGAGAAAAGCGTCGAGGCTGGAGCCGCGGTGCGAGCGGCTGCCGACAATGCGCACGGGATCGCTGCTTGTCGCAGACACGCTGATCGATGTTGCAGTACCGCCCTCACGGAGTTCGGAGCCGCGTCCTTCACAGCCGATGTACGTCTTCTCCTGCACCGGCACGTGCACCACACCGAATATGGGCCGATTCGAGTCGATCAGTGCGATGTTGACCGTGAATTCGCCATTACGGTTAACGAATTCCTTGGTGCCATCGAGCGGGTCGATCAGCCAGTAGCGCTGCCACTGGCCGCGCTCAGCGAAGCTGGGCAAGCCTTCTTCCTCGGAAATGACCGGGATGTCAGGCGTTAGCGCGCTGAGGCCTTTGACGATGCAGTGGTGCGACGCGAGATCCGCCTGCGTCAACGGAGATTCATCACCTTTCTCTTGAACGTCAAAATCGGTGGCGTAGACTTCGAGGATTGCTTTGCCCGCATCGACGGCGAGATCGACGATCGGGTTGATAAGCTCATTCAGGTTCATCTGGATATCCGGATGCGAACAGGGGCGCGCAGTATAGAACAGTGACATTCGATCCGAAAACAGCCATGCAGCACTGCGAAACGCTGATGCTCGATATGGACGGGACCATTCTTGACCTGGCATTCGATACCTATGTCTGGAAAGAGCTTGTGGTGGGCCGCTATGCGAGCCACAACGGGCTGGAATATCAGGTGGCGCGTGAGCGTCTGTATGCCAAGTACCTGTCGATCCAGGGCGACCTCGAGTGGTACTGCCTCGATCACTGGAGCGAGCGCCTGGGTTTTGACGTGCTGGCACTACATCACGAAGTGCACGACCGCATCGAATACCTACCCGGCGCGCAGGCGTTTCTCGAGACCGTCAGGGCAACGGACGTCAAGGTCCTGCTCGTGACGAACTCGCACCCGGATACGTTAAAGCTCAAAGAAGAGACGCTGGGATTTAGCGAGTATTTCGACGGCATTCATAGCTCGCATACTTACGGGCATGCGAAGGAAGACCAGGAATTCTGGCGCTTGCTGCAGGAAGCGGAGGGATTCGACCCGGAAACGACAGTGTTCGTGGATGACACGGTGCCGGTGCTGCGCAGTGCCACTGAATACGGCATTCGTATGCCGGTGGTCGTAACCCTTCCGGACACGACTGAGCCTGTTCGTGAGAATGGCGAATTTGCCGGGGTCGAAGGCGTCCGCGAGTTGTTATGACCTTCTCGGCGGTCGCCGCCGGGATCCTCGATTGTCACCGGACCGCTTTCGCTGCTGCCCCGATTGTTGCCGCGGCTTGCGCTTCGGTTTGATGAGTTCGGGCATTAACGCCGGGTCGTACTTTGCAACCGGAATTTTGTGACCGATAAAATCTTCAACATCGGGCAGTGACATCGCATACGACTCGCATCCAAAACTGATCGCATCGCCCGTTGCGCCTGCGCGCGCTGTGCGCCCGATACGGTGCACGTAATCTTCCGGGTCCTGCGGCAGGTCATAATTGATGACGTATTGAACGTCGGGAATGTGCAGGCCACGAGAGGCAACATCGGTGCCTATAAGAACCTGCAAATCGCCGCTCTGGAAGTCCAGCAGCAGGCGCTGTCGTTTTTTCTGCGGAACATCGCCCGATATGGCTTTCGCGTGCACGCCGTTGGCCTCGAGTGTAGCTTCGACACGTTCGGCGTCGCGCTTCATGTTGACGAAAACCATAATACGCCCGGCACCCATCTCACGAATCAGGCCGACCAGCAATGGTAACTTGTCTTCGTTCGACGGGAAGAAAATCGCCTGTCGTACACGGTCCGCGGTGACCTTATCCGGCTCGATGCGAATGAGTTCTGGCTCGTTCATGTGCTCGAAAGCGAGTTCCATGACGCGCTGTGACAGCGTCGCCGAGAACAACATGTTGAGCCGCTTGTCAGGGTCGGGAAGCCGCCGCAGCAAATAGCGAATATCCTTGATGAAGCCAAGATCAAACATACGGTCAGCTTCATCCAGCACCGCAACTTCCACCTGGTTCAGCGCAAAAACACCCTGCTTGAAGTAGTCGATGATGCGCCCGGGTGTACCGATGAGGATATCGATGCCGTCCTCGATGGTACGTCGTTGCTTTTCATAATCGGTGCCGCCGTAGGCCAGTCCGATCTTGAAACCCGTGTGTTTGCCGAGCAATTCGCCGTCCTTGGCGATCTGCATCGCAAGTTCCCGGGTCGGCGCGAGCATGAAAGCGCGTGGCTGTTTTTTCCGCCCTGGGTCCGGTGTTGACGCCAGCAGCTTCTGGAACGTCGCCACCAGGAAAGCTGCCGTCTTGCCGGTGCCGGTTTGCGCCTGGCCCGCAACGTCACGGGGTTCCAGGGCGATCGGCAAGGTGCTGGCCTGGATAGGTGTACAGAACTCGAAGCCTGCGTCACGAATTCCTTCGCGCACGCTGTCGTGAAGCGCAAGTGAGTCGAATCTGAGGTCGCTCAGATGGTTATCTGACATGATCGGGGGGCCTTAAAAAGTGCATTAAATACTTGCAAAATGGCTCGTGACGCGTTCAAATTAGCCTTAATTCGACGCGACAATCGTCGCACCTGCTAGTTTCGCATTCATCGATTCGTCAAAGAAGCCTGACACGTCGGCAACAAAGCTGCGACATAGTGCCTGATAGAGAAGGCAGCGTCATCCATTTTATAGAGTTCAATATCCGTTTTCATGTGGAGGAAGTAGCCGGTGAGCGACAATCTCGTGCACACCAATGACAGCAATTTCGATGCTGATGTCATTAATTCTGAAAAACCAGCCCTGGTCGATTTCTGGGCTGAATGGTGCGGTCCCTGCAAAATGATCGCTCCGTTTCTTGACGAAGCTGCGTCAGAGTACGCCGACAAGATGTCGGTCGTAAAACTGAATGTCGACGAAAGCCCGAATATAGCGGCCAAGTTCGGCATCCGCAGCATTCCCACACTAATGCTATTTAAAGATGGCGCAGTCCAGGCTCAGAAAGTTGGTGCATTTTCCAAATCGCAACTGACGGAATTCCTGGACTCCAATCTGTGAGAGGGTACTTGGGTAATCAAACAAGCAGCCGACCTAACAAGTCAGGCAACAAAAAGAAGGGCAGCTCGAACCGCCGCCGCCGCCGCCGGCCTCAGCATTCTGAGTATCCGGACGATGATGGCAACGTCGAGGTAATTCCGCCCGATCAGCTCGAAGCGAGCAAAAACAGCATGAACCTGAGTGAGCTCAAGAACCGGCCGGCTGCCGATCTTGTGACACTGGGCGAAAAGCTCGGACTCGAAGGTCTCGCGCGTCAGCGCAAGCAAGAGATGATCTTTTCGATCCTCAAGGCGCATGCCAAACAGGGCGAGGACATCTACGGAGATGGGGTGCTCGAGATTCTGCAGGACGGCTTCGGCTTTCTGCGCTCCTCAGACGGCTCCTACCTGGCCGGCCCGGACGACATTTACGTCAGCCCAAGCCAGATTCGACGCTTCGCGCTGCGTACCGGTGACACGGTATCGGGTCTGATTCGGCCGCCAAAAGACGGTGAGCGTTATTTCGCGTTGCTTAAGGTCGGGCAGATCAACCATGACTCGCCCGAGAACGCACGCACCAAGGTACTTTTTGAGAACCTGACACCGCTGTTCCCGACCGAGCGCCTGCCGCTCGAGCAGGGCAATGGCAGTACCGAGGACCTGACGGCGCGTATCATCGATATGGTTGCGCCGATCGGCAAAGGCCAGCGTGGATTGATTGTCTCGCCGCCGAAGGCCGGTAAGACGATGTTGTTGCAAAACATGGCATCTGCGATCTGCGCTAACTCTCCCGATGTAGATCTCATCGTGCTGCTTATCGATGAGCGCCCGGAAGAGGTTACCGAGATGGAGCGCACGGTTCGCGGAGAAGTCGTGTCATCTACATTCGATGAGCCCGCCAGTCGCCACGTTCAGGTAGCCGAAATGGTCATCGAAAAGGCCAAGCGTCTCGTCGAACACAAACGCGACGTTGTGATCTTGCTCGATTCGATTACGCGCCTCGCGCGTGCCTACAACACGGTTGTGCCATCATCAGGCAAGGTATTGACCGGTGGTGTGGACGCGAATGCTCTGCACAGGCCGAAACGGTTCTTTGGCGCCGCACGTAACATCGAAGAGGGCGGAAGCCTGACGATTCTCGCGACGGCGCTGGTCGACACGGGATCGAAGATGGACGAAGTCATCTACGAAGAGTTCAAAGGCACGGGCAACATGGAAATTCACCTGGATCGTCGTATTTCCGAGAAGCGTGTGTTCCCGGCGATCAACATCAATCGCTCGGGTACGCGCAAGGAAGAACTGCTGACCGTTCCTGAAGAACTGCAGAAGATGTGGGTCCTGCGCAAGGTCCTGCACCCGATGGACGAGCTTGCCGCCGTTGAGTTCTTACTTAACAAAATGCAGGACACGAAGACCAATTCCCAGTTCTTCGAGGCAATGAAGCGCTAGAAAGCCCGCGGCGCGTACAATGATAGCGACCGATTTTTCCGCCCGTGCCCGTCTAATTGGGCAGGTACTGGGAGAATGGACGCTATGCCGGTGTATCTCGATGACAAAAGGCTTGTAAAACAGTTACTTGCGGGTGACCAGAGAGCCTTCGATCGCTTTTTCGAGGACAACTTCGCGAGACTCTACCGGTTCGCCATGGTGCGACTGAGTGACGATCCGGAGGGCGCCAGGGAGGTCGTACAGATCGTCCTGACACGCGCTGTTCAGAAAATGCATACGTATCGTGCCGAGTCGGCGCTGTTTACCTGGTTGTGCGCCATCTGCCGCAACGAGATCAGCGACTGGCTTGCGAAGCAAGGACGATACAAAGACCACATTGTGTTGGTCGAAGATCTCCCCGAGATTCAGGCAGCCGTCGATTCCCTCCAGGCACCTCTGCAAGACAGCCCCGAGCGGCACTACCAGCGGGTTGAGGCACTGCGCCTTATCCAGGTAGCGCTCGACAGGCTGCCCGCAAAATACGGCAATGTACTGGAATGGAAATACGTTGAGGGTCATTCGGTGAAAGAAATAGCTACGCGACTGGAGATTGGCACGGAAGCTACACAATCGTTGCTTGCGCGTGCCAAGCGTGCGTTTGCAGATGTCTATAGCGCTCTGACAGAAGGCATGGATGGGCAATCGGACGGGTTGGTGCAATCATGAGTAAATTGGGCGAAAACACGGAAATTCGAGGTAGTGACGCGATTGAGGCGTTGCTGCAAAAAGCGGCGCCACGTCCAGCCCCACCGAGCGAGGACGAGCAGGTCGTTCGCGATGCTGTTGCGGCTGAGTGGAAAGCCGTGACTGGCAAAGTGAAGATGCGGCAACGCATGGTGCAGTTTGCGATTGCGGCCACGGTGTTGCTCGGCGTTGCGATCAGCTTCAATGCGCTTCAGGTGAGCAACGTGCAGCCGATTCAGGTCGCAACGATCGAGAGAAATCAAGGCGCGATTTACCTGGTTGGCGAACAATCACTGATGCAGGAGGCAAGCGATCTTTCATCGGTATACGTCGGCCAGATTATTGAGACCGGTAACGATGCCGCCATCAGCCTGACTTGGGGCAACGGTGGCTCGCTGCGAATCGACAGGAACACGCGCATCGAATTCACATCGGCCGAGTCAGTCTACCTTAAGACCGGACAGATCTACTTTGATTCTCAACCCGTCATGATGTCGGCGATTACTGGATCGGGTCTCGAGATCAATTCTGATC
>CALZHX010000147.1 GCA_945787435.1 uncultured Woeseiaceae bacterium | reverse complement strand
CAGCGGATTGACGACAAGCGCCATGATCAACATGCTGCTAAGCAATACAGTCAGTATGCGCGCGTAGCCACCCAGCGCGGAGAGCCCCGACTCGGCGAGATTGCCGGCCACCAGGCCAAAGATACCGATCGGCGCCAGGCGAATGACAATTCTCACAATGTGCGTTACTGCATCCGCGATGTCAGCCAACAGCCGCCGAGTCGTCTCGGCCGCGTGGTGCAAAAATATTCCGAGCAGCACACCCCAGACCAGAATGCCGATGAAGTTGCCGCTGAGAATGGCGTTGACCGGATTGTCGACGAGTTTAAGCAGCAAGCCGCCAAGCACCTCCATGATGCCCTGCGGGGGTGATGCCTCAATACCCGCCGTTTGCAGTGCCAGTGTTGTCGGAAACAGCGTACTCATCACGACGGCAAGCAGCGCGGCAGCAATGGTGCCAACCAGGTACATCGCAACTATAGGACGCATCTGCGACGTATGGCTCACGCGACGATTCGCAATGGCCGACGCAACCAATACCAGGACCAGTACCGGCGCAACGGCCTTCAACGCCTGTACGAAGAGGTTGCCGAGCAACATCGCCGATCCCGCGGCATCAGGCGACACCAGCGACAAGCCGACGCCCGCCACAATCCCGACGGCGATTTGCAGTACGAGACTACCGGACAAGATACGGTCAATGAATGTGTTTGCCATGGTTACAATGCCCAGGTCTGGATTCCGATAACCCCGAACCACAAAAGGTATACGGCTACCAGTAAATGAACAAATGAAGTGGTCGCGGAATACCAGTAGTTGACGCGGTTCATTTCGGCATGTCGCTCTTTGACGGCCGTCCACGAGCCTGCGACTGCAAAGACTGCGAATGCGATCGTCAATAGCATAACGCCCAGCGAAACTGCTGTTGGCTTGCCCAGAAGCGTGAACGGATCTGACATCCCCTGGCTGAACAATGTGGCGAATGCGATGATAGATACGGAGGCGAGCAACGGCCACAATCTGATTCGTGTGCTGGGGCCCGCCGGCACTTTGCCGCGCAGTTTTCGAACCCCCCAAACAACGAAATAGACAACCGCGCTCGTAATGGCAATTACCCACAAAACAGCGATACCTAGCTGGCCATAAGCAACCAGGGCGGAAACAGGTTTCAGCACCTGGTTGCCAGCGTGAATGACGGGGCCGGCGATCGGGTCGTTTGTACTCGACAATACGACCATGCCTGTGTCCGGAGAGCGAAACAGGGCGTCGCCAGCCGGAAGATAGCTTGTAACGGTGCTAGTCAGCAGCGGTTTGCTTTTTAACACCCCGTCCTCGAACCACAGCTTCTCCGTGCCAAACGCCCGATCCAGAAAATAGCTGATCTGCTGCCGCGAGTTGATTGGATGGTAGAGCCCTGCCAGTTTCCTTTGCGCGCCAGTAACTGGCACTGGCTCAGGGACCGTTCGTGGCCGCAAGTTGCGGGTTTGGTAGCCACGAACGAGGTCACTGATATCGCGGACGGCGCGGAATGCATCCGAGTTGATCATTATCACGTAGCCCACTTCGGCCTCGGGCAAATAGGCGAAGTCCGTCAGCCCACCTTCGACCCCACCATTGTGTGCACGGTAAACCCAGTTTTCATAGCTCGACGAATAGTTGTTCAGCCCATAGCCGGCTTCCTGCCCAACGCTGGCGGCATTCGTTGTCTTTGTTGACTCCATCCTGGCCAGCGAGCTGTCGAGGATTATTCGTGTTCCGTCGATCGCGCCCCGGTTGACGTAGAACTCGAGAAAACGCGCCATGTCTGTTGGGGATGAATTGATAGCACCGGACGGCCGCATGAGGAGATGCCAGTAGTCTTGTGGCTGGTTGCCATACGCGTACAGCGTTGCTCCTTTTTCCCTGTAGTCATCTGTCAGGCGATAGCCTGTCGCCGACATTCCCAGCGGTTCAAAAAAATTCTCGCGCACATAATCTTCGAAGTCCTGTCCGGTAACTTTCTCAACGATATACGCCGCTACCGGGGGGCCTGCATTGCAATAGGAACTGCGGGTACCGGGCTGCCAGCGCGATGTGCGCGAATGCGGATGAAAATCCAGGCCCTCTTTCAAGGTGGCGGGCGTGGGGTCATTGTGCGCGTATTCGGGGAGGTGAATGTCATCCCATCCGGTCGTGTGCTCGAGGAGGTGCACAACGCGTACGGGATTTGTGGCTTCCCATTCATTTTCAAACTGCACATCCGGCGCCAGGTCAGAGACTTTGTCATTCAACGAGAGCCGGCCTTCTTCGACCAGCTTGAGTACCGACAGCGCGATAAACATTTTTGACGTTGAACCGATTCGGTACAGCGTGTTCTCGTCAGCATCTATGTCGTTTTCGAGGTTCGCCTTGCCGAGTGACCCGACCCAGACCGGACCCGAGCTATCAACAAGGGCGAGGCCGACAGCGGGCACATTGTATTCGACCAGCACTTCACTGACAGCGGCTATGAGTTCTTCGACGCTTGTCGGGATAACTTCCTCGTCATTGTCCTGAGCGGAAGCCGTCGCACCACATAAAAATCCGAACGCTGCGACAGCAAAGCCGAGAACGCGCCAGCTTGCCATCTATAGTGCCCGCGAGTTCAGGTTCGCGACCTCGGTTGCCAGTTGGTTGTCGGTTGATTTGTTCATAAACGCGTAATACGACTCGGCGATTTTCTTCCAGGCCGGAT
>CALZHX010000146.1 GCA_945787435.1 uncultured Woeseiaceae bacterium | reverse complement strand
TGGTAAATGTGATGTGATAATTCGTGTAATCGTCGGTCGTGTAGGCGTTCTGGTCCGCACCCGCCTATTTCAGGATGTCCGCGTAGACGTCCGCCGGGTACTATTCGGTGCCTCGGAACATCATGTGCTCAAAGAAATGCGCGAAACCCGTCTTGCCGGGCTCTACCTCATTGCGTGACCCGGTCTGCACCGGAATCTGGATCGTCACGATATCCGGGTAGTCCGTTGGCACAACGATGACACGCAGGCCATTGTCGAGGTCCCGCATCAGGTAGGGCATATCGAAGATCTTCGACGCGTCGGCGGCCGCTTCTGGCTCCGGTGTATCGCCGCTCTGACCGCACGCGCCCAAAACGAGGGCGAGCGAAAGTGTGGTGATTAGTCTTTTCATCCTGTGCTCCAATCCGATTACAATGCGGATATGCGATTTCTCATTTCAATGGTTTTGATGTTTCTGGCTGGCTCGGCGTTTGCAGCCGAGACCGCGATTCATAATGTTACTGGTTATACATCGACCTCGACAGGTACCCAGGAGTTCAGTGTTCTGGTCTTCTCGGATAAAGGCCGGGTCGTTGCGACAGGTGGCGAATCATTACTCAAAGAGCATCCGGATGCCATACGTATTGACGGTAAGGGCCAAACGCTCTTGCCCGGGCTCGTTGACGGACATGCTCACCTGTACAACTACGGTTTTCTGGCGAGGAGCCTGAATCTCACCGGCTCTGCTTCGCTAGGTGTAGCTCTCCGACAGATAGCCGAGTATGCAGACTCCGCGCCACTCGTGGGTTGGATCCAGGGGCGAGGCTGGAACCAGGTATTGTGGGACCCACAAACGTTTCCGTCCGCATCAGATATTGACGCTGTAGTCGTGGATAAGCCAGTCTGGCTGCGGCGTATCGACGGCCACGCGGGCTGGGCTAACAGCCGCGCAATGGAAATCGCGGGTATCGATGACGATACGCCCGATCCGGTTGGCGGCAAGATCCTTCGCGACGAGAACGGTAAAGCGACCGGCGTCTTCATCGACAAGGCGATGGGCCTGATTGCCAGCCATGTGCCCAATCCGGACAAAGACGATATCAGGGCGGCGTATCGAGTGGCTTCACAAAATTTGCTGCCCTATGGTATGACGGGCGTGCATGACGCTGGCGTCAGCATCAGGGAAGCCGAGGTGCTGATTTCGATGGCCGACGATGGTGAACTCGGCCTGCGCGTGTACGCGATGCTCTCCGGTGCCGGGCAGAACCTCGACAAGATGGGCAAGCCATTGAAGGGCTACGCCAACGACATGCTGGACATTTCGTCCGTTAAACTCTATGCCGACGGTGCGCTCGGCAGCCGCGGCGCGGCAATGATCGAACCCTACTCCGACGACCCCGAGAATCATGGCTTGCCGTTCTACACGTTCGATGAACTGACCGGCTTCACGCACAAAGCAAACTTCATGGGATTCCAGGTCGGCATTCATGCCATTGGTGACCGCGCCAATCGCCTGGCACTGGATGCGTTTGAAGCGGTTCAGGGTGGCGAGCCTTCGCGGCTGCGCAACCGTATAGAGCATGCACAGATTATTGCACTCGAGGACATCCCGAGGTTTGCCGAGCTCGGCGTCATCGCCGCGGTGCAGGCAACACATGCAACGAGCGACATGAATATGGCCGAGGATCGCATTGGCCCCGACCGGATCAAGGGCGGCTACGCCTGGCGACGCCTGCTTGATTCCGGTGCTGTACTCGCGAACGGGTCGGATTTTCCGATTGAACTCGCGAATCCGTGGCATGGTTTGTACGCGGCGGTTACTCGACAGAATCGCGCCAGCGAACCAGTCGGTGGCTGGTACGCCGACCAGGCATTGACGCGCGCCGAGGCATTACACTCGTTCACACTCGCAAACGCCTATGCTGCACGCCAGGAAGATCGCCTCGGTAGCCTCGAGGCCGGCAAATGGGCCGATTTCATTGTTATTGACCGAGACTATTTCGACGTCCCGGCCTCTGAGATCGATGACATCCGGGTGCTCGAGACCTGGGTCGCAGGCAAGAAGGTGTTCGCGGCAGGAGAAACGCAATGATTGTTGAGCAAGTCTGGACTGGCAATGCCTATCGCAACTTCAACTACCTGGTTGCCTGCCCCGAAACCGGCGACGCGCTCGCGATCGATCCGCTCGATTTCCAGAAGTGTCTCGCCGCAGCCGAGAAACATGGCTGGACCATCACACAGATCCTCAACACACATGAACACGGCGATCACACCGGTGGCAACAACGGCATGGTGAATGCGACGGGCGCCTCGATCATTGCGCATGAAAATGCTGGTGACCGCATACCGAATGTGGCTCGCGGCGTCGGCGCGGGCGATGTTATCAAGGTTGGCAATAGCGTCGATCTCGAGTGTCTCGACACGCCCGGTCACACGATGAGCCACATCTGTCTCCTGTCGAAAACGGATCAGCCCGCATTGTTTAGCGGAGACACCTTGTTCAACGCAGGCGCTGGCAACTGCCATAACGGCGGCCACCCGAGCGAGTTGTATGACACGTTTGAGAAGCAACTCGAGAAGCTCCCCGACGACACATTGATCTACCCGGGCCACGATTACCTGATCAACAACCTGCAATTTACGTTAGACAGGGAGCCGGACAATGAGACAGCACGGCAGATGCTCGCGAGGTATGGAAACCAGGATCCGACCGACGCACTCGTCACGACATTGGCGCAGGAACGCGAGGTGAATACGTTCTTCCGCCTCGACAGCCCGGCGGTGATCGCAAGACTGCAGGAGCAGTTTCCAGAGATCGGTGACAACCCCGACGCCAGGTCCGTTTTCCTAAAACTGCGGGAGCTCCGTAACTCATGGTGAGTAATTCCTCACCTGTCGCCAGTACGATCCGCGACTTCATGAAGCTCGAATCCGCGGGCGGAATACTGCTGCTGATCGCGGCTGTTGCTGCCATGCTGGTGGCAAATTCTCCGCTACTGCCCGCCTACGACGCGTTTCTCAATGCTCCGGTCGGGATACAGGTCTCTGACTGGACGATCAACAAGCCACTGCTGCTGTGGATCAACGATGGTCTCATGGCCGTTTTCTTCTTCCTCATAGGCCTTGAGCTGAAGCGCGAGGTCATGGAGGGGGAATTGTCTTCGGCACGACAGATTGCACTACCCGCCGTCGGCGCACTTGGCGGAATGGTCGTGCCCGTGGCGATCTACGCCTGGTTCAACTGGAACGATCCTGTTGCTCTCGACGGCTGGGCGATACCGGCCGCGACGGACATAGCATTCGCCCTGGCGCTTCTGAGTGTTTTTGGTAGCCGCGTACCAACCGCCCTGAAGATTTTTCTACTCACGCTCGCGATTTTTGACGATCTTGGCGCAATCATCATTATCGCGTTGTTCTATTCCGAAGATATTTCGCTGACGCTTGTCATAGTCGGCATCGGCGCGTTCTTTATTGCGATTTTCATGAACCGGGCCGGGGTGGCCCGCACATCGACCTACATTCTGCTCGGCATCGTACTCTGGGTCGCGTTGCTGAAGTCTGGCGTTCACGCAACGCTGGCAGGTGTGCTCATTGCCTTTTGCGTCCCCATGCGTGACAAGAACGGTAACTCACCGTTGCGCGAGCTCGAACATGATCTGCACGGTGCGGTGGTGTTCGCGATCCTGCCCATATTTGCGTTCGCCAATGGCGGGCTGCCGTTGGGGGGACTGACAATCGACTCGGTCACGAACCCGGTGACGCTCGGCATTATCCTGGGCCTTTTTGCCGGCAAACCACTGGGCATCATGGCTTTCGTGGGCGTAGCGGCGTTGCTTAGGCTCGTGAAGTTGCCGGACGACGTGTCCTGGGCGCAGATCTTAGGCGTCGCGTGTGCAAGCGGCGTCGGTTTTACGATGAGCCTGTTCATTGCGGGATTGGCTTTTGAGCACGGCGATGGCACT
>CALZHX010000145.1 GCA_945787435.1 uncultured Woeseiaceae bacterium | reverse complement strand
GTAAACCCGTTGTTAACGTTGCGTTAGGGGAAAGTTACCGACACTGTGTGTCGCTTGCATGACAAGAACATTGCACTTTTGTGACACTGAATAGCGGCTAGGCGACAACTCGGTTAGCCGGAAAATGACAACGAAACTCACTGCCGGCGCCCGGGGTGCTGGATATGTGCAGATCAGCCTCATGCCGCCCGAGCACGTGCTTGACGATCGCCAGTCCCAGACCAACTCCTCCGTCCTGGCGCGCTCTGCCCCGATCGACGCGAAAGAAGCGCTCCGTGAGTCGTGGAATATAGTCCTCTGCAATACCCTCGCCGTCGTCCCTGACCAGGAGATCGGCGCCTTCAGCGTCCGTTCGCCAGATCAACGTAATGTTTCCGTCCGAAGCCGTATGTCGAACCGCGTTGGACACCAGGTTCATTACGACTGACTCGATTTCACTATGGTTGCCGCGCAGCTGCGCCGTTGACTCAAGCTCGCATTCGATGGCCGGAACTTCTTTTCGCCCCACATAGGCTTTGCGGGCACCTGACAGCAGGGCTGCGACATCGACTGTCTCATCTGTCCTGGCCTGACCTGCGCCTTCCAGCCGTGACAGCTCCAGTAACTCGGCAACGATCTTCGCCATGCGCTTGGCCTGGCTCTGCATTTGTCGCACCGGTTGGGCCCATGTTTCGACAAGCTCCCCGTCATCGGCCATCGTATCCAGGTACCCGGACATAACGGTCAGTGGCGAGCGCAGCTCGTGCGACGCGTTTGCCACGAAGTCGCGCCGCATGCGATTGATGGCGATGCGATTGGTGACGTCACGTAGCAGCAGAAGTTTCTGATTGACGCCGTACGGAACGACACGACAATTCAGCCAGGCCCCATCCCTGACCGGCGACGGAATATCGACCGTCTGTGTAGCGTCGTTCAATTCCAGAAGCCTGGTCAGTGCCGGATCGCGCAAGATGTTGTCAACGCGCTGACCGCGGTCTTTCTTGCGCTTCAGGCCTGCCAGAATCTTCGCAGCCCTGTTGCAGATCTCAATGTCATTGATATCGTCGAGAATGACAGCGCCGTCCGGCATGGCGTTGGTCGATTTGCGAATTTCCTTGAGGACCTGGCGATGCAGCCGCTTGTAGCGGGATCCTCTGTCGTGTTCGTAGGTGAAACGGGAGAACATCTGCTGCCAGATGCCTTCACCATAACGGAACGTATCGAAATTACCGGTGTACAGCGCCCTGTTGAACGACAAGAGTTGCCTCACCTGCCAGATCAGTGCCACGAATCCGGCTACCAGGAAGCCGACCAGTGGTTCGTCATACATCCAACCTATCAGCCCACCCGCAGCAAGGAATACGAGCAGACCTACGACAAATTTTCGGCTTGATCCTGGCAATTATTTTCCACTGCTGGAGAAACGATAACCGGCGCCACGCACGGTTTGAATATAGTCGTCAGCGGCCTCTGCGGCCAACGCCTTGCGCAACCGCCGCACATGAACGTCAACGGTCCGTTCCTCGACGTAGACGTTTGCGCCCCACACCCGGTCGAGCAGTTGCGAGCGATTGTAGACCCGGTCGGGGTGTGTCATCAGAAATTTGAGCAAGCGGTATTCGGTCGGCCCAAGCCTGATCTCGACGCCATGCGCGCTGACGCGGTGGCCCGCAATATCCAGCGACAACACTCCCAAACTGACGATTTCATCATTTTCTGCACCGGATCGTCGCAGGACCGCCTGAATCCGGGATATGAGTTCGCGTGGCGAGAACGGTTTGGTGATGTAGTCGTCGGCACCACTGTCGAGCCCGGCAACTTTGTCATACTCATCAGCCCTGGCCGTGAGCATGATGATCGCAAGGTCGTCGTTTTCCTTGTCGCGCTTCAGAAGTCGCGTCAGTTCCAGACCGCTCATGTCCGGCAACATCCAGTCAACAAGGGCAAGGTCAGGGCGCTCGTCAGCCAGCAGCTGCCGTGCGACGCTGCAATCACCGGCCTCCAGCGTTTCATAGCCGGCGCGCGACAAATGGAAGACAATCATCTCGCGAATCGGAACTTCGTCTTCCACGACAAGTATTTTGTTGGCACTCATAACAGGTCTGTTGGAGCCCGCCCTAACAAGCGATCAGGATCGCCGCATTACATCAGCACTATATTACAGTTCTGTTACGGACCCCGACCTGGTTTTTCGGCCACTTTTTGGCGCAGGTAGGCAGGAGAGATGTTCTGCGCTTCGATGGCCCCGCCATTTTCGAGTGCACTTGTCGCCAGGCGCAGCAAGTCGCTGGCATGTGGATGCAGAATATCAACGATGGTGGTCACACGATCCCTGTTGGCGACAAGCAATTCCGGGTAGCGCTGCCAGCCAAAGCCGGCACCAAATCGGCTGGTACAGGAAGACGACTCGAGCTCGGCAATCGCAGTCAGGCCATGAAGCCGTTCGGGTATCGATGGCACCGGCAGATCACCCTCATCCCGCCGGTAGATACCAAGATAGACCTCTTGCATGTGCGCGTCCTGCGCGACAATAACTTCACCCGCATCGTGCTCGGCAATGACACGAGCCGCGACCGCCGCCATCGATGAAACGGGGACGATTTGCAGTGATGCCCCAAAAGCCAGGCCTTGCGCGACAGAGGCGGCAATTCGCATGCCGATGAACGAGCCAGGACCATTGCCCAGGACAATAGCATCAAGATCCGGCAATGACGCACCGGCCTCCGCCAGCAGCGAAGCGATC
>CALZHX010000144.1 GCA_945787435.1 uncultured Woeseiaceae bacterium | reverse complement strand
TGCTAAAGTTTTTTGCGTTCGGCAAACGCGCGAATGCCGATCGCGTCTCCGTAGGATGCGATGACCGGAACTGCTTCGCGAATGTGTTCTGCGGCCGCGCCGTCCATGACGATGCCCGGGCGCGTCTCCAGCCCGTGAATCGACATGTCGGGCGAAATGACGAAAGAACCACCGCCAAGTCGTGTCATCGCGGCCTGGAACGATGCCAGTGTTCTGAGCGATGGGCTGAGAAATAGCAACGACAGCACTTTGCCGCGCAGAGCAGCCGGTTCGGGGTGGGCGTCAAGGCGCCCGGCGAGCTCGAGGAGCGCTGCAATTTCGTCGTTGGAAAAATCGGCAAGGTCGTTGAAGTCTTTCATTGAGGTCTCTTATTGTTGCCCGGTGCAAGCGACCCGAGTGCCTGAGCGAGTCGGTCGACATGAGCTGATTCGAGTATGAGCGGAGCCAGGATGCGCAGCACGCTGGGGTCGCCACTTGTGCCGGTGAGGATGTCATTTTCGAGCAATGCGTCGCGCACCTCAACGGCCGGGCGATCGCACACGAGCCCAAGCAACAGGCCCATGCCCTGGATTTTCAAAACGGGACCTATGATGCACTGCTGCCGTATTTGCGTTTCCCGCGCGCGAACATTTTGCAGCAGGTTTTCGGACTCGATAGTGTCAATGACAATATTGATCGCGGCGGCGGCGACCGGACCGCCCCCAAATGTCGTGCCGAGATCTCCAGGTCCGAAATGCGCTGCAATGTCTTCGTTGCAGAGCAGGGCACCGCAAGGAATGCCGCCGCCGAGCGCCTTCGCGGTTGTCAGGATATCAGGCGTGATGCGGTGCGCCTGAACGGCGAAATACTGGCCGCTGCGACCCATGCCCGACTGCACTTCGTCGGCAATCAGCAGGACACCATGCCGCCGCGTGCAATCGCGCAGCGCTGTCATGAAGTCATGCGAGAGGTCATACGCGCCGGCGACACCCTGGACAGGTTCGACGATCACGGCCGCCACGTTCTTGTCGATCATCTTCTCCGCCGCGTCACAGTCGTCGCGCGGAATGAAGTCGACATCAAAGGGTAACCGCGGAAAGCCGTACCATTTCTGCGAGTTCCAGGTGACTGCGCCTGCTGCAGCCGTGCGACCGTGAAAGCCCTGCGTGATCGCAAGAACTTTCTTGCGCTGTGTCACCACACAGGCCATGCGTAGCGCATTTTCATTGGCCTCGGCGCCCGAGTTGACGAAGAACACGCGACTCAGATCGTCCGGTGCGATCGCCGTCAGCTTTTCCGCCGCACGTGCGCGTACTTCGAGTGCGACCGCATTGCTTTGGAATAGCAGGCATGCACTCTGCTCGCTGATCGCCTTAACAAGTCGAGGATGTCCGTAACCGAGGGCGGCTACGGCGTGGCCGCCGTACAGGTCGAGTAAGCGACGGCCGTCCGATGTAAGGATATCGCACCCTGAGGCGCTCTCCGGCACGAACGGCAGTTGGCCGTATACCGGGAGTGTCGTCGCAGCCTCGCGATTCCGAGGGTCCGTGTCCGCAATGTTGGTGCTGGCGCCTGGCATTCAGGTCCACCCTGGTGCAGCAGCCATGAGTCCCGCCGTCTCAGGCAGGCCCCACAGGCGGTTCATCCACTGCATGGCGCCGCCTGCCGCACCTTTGACGAGATTGTCGATCACGCTCATGACGACAACGGATTCGTCACCGCCTGCGACACCAATCCGACAGTTGTTGCTTGCCACCACGTCTTTGAGTTTCGGTGTACCGGCAATCACTTCCACGAACGGCGCGTTGGCGTAGGCGTTTTCGTACACGTCCTGCAGCTGTTCGGTCGAAACCTGCTTACCGGTCCGTGCCTGCACGGTGGCGTGGATGCCTCGTGCAAAGGGGCCCGAGTGCGGCACGAAGTGCACACGCGCTTGTTTGCCGGTTGCAGATTCAATCAATGCGGCAATCTCGGGCGCATGACGATGTGCCAGGGGTTTGTAGGCATACAGGTTGCTATGCCGTTCCGGATGATGCGTACCCGGTTGCGGGCTGCGTCCGGAGCCGGTGCTGCCGGTGATACCGGTAACGAAAACATCGGCGTCTGTGAGCCCGGAACCGATCAGCGGGACTGTCGCGAGCAGGACGGCCGTCGCGAAGCAGCCGGGATGGCCGACGTGCTCGGCGTGCCACTGGCTGACGTGCTCCGGAACACCAGACTGAAACGCATCGAGGAGTTCCGGTGCGCCGTGTTCGGTGCCGTAGACGGTTTCGTAGTCCTGTTGATTCGAGTAGCGAAAGTCGGCCGATGAATCGACGACGTGCACGGTGATGTTTTTCTTGTGCGTGTCGTCGAGCGCTTTCGCAATCAGTGCGGCTGAGGCGCCGTGCGGTGCAGCAGAGAACAACGCGAGATCGGAGCCCTCATCGATGGCGTCGAGCCAGCCGTCATAGCCAACAAAGCACGTGTCACCGTAAGCGCTTAACAGGTTGCTGAACGTCGACGCTATCGGGTCACCGTTGCGACTCTCTGACACCGCGGCCGCGAACTGCAGGGCCGGATGAGCGGCGATCAAACGCAGCAACTCACCACCGACGTAACCGCTCGCGCCCAGGACGACCGCATTGATCTTCGGGCTCATGCGGCCTCCACGTTGTCGAGCAGATCCGCGACAAGATCACCCAGCGCGACGCCATGTGAGAGCGCATTGATCGCCGGAATGGATAGCCGTTCGTTGATTTGATCAACGCCAACGGCGTTGTCGGTTGCCGGGCCCGTCACGACGGCCGGCTCGATCGAGAAGTTGTCACGCAGTATGCGTGCACCGCCCCAGGCGGAAACAGGGTCATTCGCGCACAGGATGACAGCCGTAAATGCATCGCGAATCAATTCGTCCGAGAGTATGGCTTCGACGCCATAAGCGCAGAGCAGGCCATCGCCGAGCTCGAGAACGATGACATCCGGCTCGAGCTTGGCGAGACCGGAGAGAAGTGAGCGTGTCAGTGCGGGTCCGTTCTCGGCCGTTGTTGTGACAACGCCGAGGTCGGAAAAGATCATGGTGTCCGACGCACCGGCATCTTCCATCGTAAGGATATCGCGCCGCAGTGACACACCT
>CALZHX010000143.1 GCA_945787435.1 uncultured Woeseiaceae bacterium | reverse complement strand
GCGCTCTCGACAAGAACCTGCGCGAGAGCATGCAGTTCGAGCTTCGCCGGATCCAGCAGACGCTGGGCACCACCACCATCCTGGTGACCCACGACCAGGAGTAGGCGTTGACCCTCAGCGACCGGGTGGTGGTCATGAATCACGGGCGGATTCTCCAGGTGGGTTCCCCCACGGAGATCTACGAGTACCCGCGCACCCGCTTCGTCTCCGAGTTCCTGGGCACCTCGAACCTCTTCGCGGGCAGGGTCGGGCGCGACGCCGGCGGCGGCCTGCGCGAGTTCACCCTCGTAAAAAACACGCGCGCCGCCTTCGGCTATGGCCGACAGGGTGTCGGCCAAATGTGGCACGACGATCGGGTGGCCGACTGCGTGTAGTGCCCCATCGTCGGCATGCAGAGCGGCATAGCCGTCGTCGCTGCGATCAAATATTTCCTTGCCCGCATAACCGAGGTAGTAATGACAGGCCGACGATAGCGGGAAGCCGTTACGCGTTGCGGCAATGGCTGGCAAAAAGAGATCGGCCCATCGTGCATTGCCGAAACGCTGCCAAGCCCGCTCAACTGCGGCCAGCGAGCCCGGTACGGCTACCGATCCTGGCCCGGCCAGCGTGGTGATGCCACCGCCATACTTGAGCCTTACATTGCTGGTGGCCTGGCCGCGATTTCCGGTTGCTAGTCCCATGCCGGGAACTGCGACATTGCCGTCGATCGTCACCGGATCACCGTCCGGTTGCCACACCGTGATATATGCGCTGCCCGCCAGCGCACAGACACCCGGTTCCGTGTTCATCGTGAACAGAGCCGCCGCGAGCGCACAGTCGACCGCGTTGCCGCCGAGCCTGGCAACTTCATTGGCGCCATCGGCAGCAAGCTGCGATGTCGTTGCGACGGCAACTTTAGTCACAGTTGGGACCTGTCGCCAAAAACGTAATGGCTAATAGTGAATAACAGATCGAATGCTCTTTCCTTCGTGCATCAGGTCAAAGGCCTTGTTGATGTCTTCGAGTGGCATCGTGTAGGAAATAAACTCGTCGATTTTGATGTCGCCATCCATGTACTGGTCAACCATGCCGGGTAGTTGCGAACGGCCTTTGCAGCCGCCAAACGCTGTGCCACGCCATACACGACCCGTCACAAGCTGGAACGGTCGTGTCGAAATTTCCTGGCCGGCGCCGGCGACACCAACGATGACCGACTCACCCCACCCCTTGTGGCAACACTCGAGTGCAGCGCGCATGAGCGTGACATTGCCTACGCACTCGAACGAGTAATCCACGCCGCCATCGGTCATGTCGACGATGACGTCCTGGATGGGTCCTGAGTGATCATTCGGGTTGACCGTGTCGGTTGCGCCAAATTGTCTTGCCAGTTCAAATTTGTCTGTGTTGATGTCGACGGCGATGATGCGGCCGGCTTGCGCCATGACCGCGCCCTGGATGGCGCTCAGACCGACGCCGCCAAGACCGAATACTGCTACCGACGCGCCGGGCTCGACCTTGGCCGTGTTCAGGACTGCGCCGATGCCCGTCGTAATACCGCAACCGAGCAAGCAAACTTTCTCGAGAGGCGCTTCCTCGCGTATCTTCGCGACTGAAATTTCAGGTAGTACGGTGTACTCGCTGAACGTCGACGTACCCATGTAATGGTAGACCGACTTACCATTGGCTGAGAATCGCGATGTGCCATCGGGCATCAGCCCCTGGCCCTGCGTAACACGGATTTTCTGGCACAGGTTGGTCTTGCCGGACGTACAGAAGTTGCACTCACCGCATTCAGGCGTGTACAGCGGGATGACATGGTCGCCGACCTTTACAGAGGTCACGCCCTCGCCGATCTCCTCGACAATGGCACCACCTTCATGCCCCAGGACGGCCGGAAATATGCCTTCAGGGTCCTCGCCGGACAGGGTAAACGCGTCCGTGTGACACACCCCTGTCGCGACGTTTCGAAGCAGCACTTCGCCGGCTTTCGGCCCGTCCAGGTCGATCATCTCGATCTCGAGTGGTTTGCCCGCTTCCCAGGCGACTGCCGCGCGTGTCTTCATTTTTGTCTGGCCCCACTGTGTTTGCGTTCCGGAGGGCGATATTCTCACGATTGCCGGCCTGTCGACAATGCGATGTCGCTTGCCGAGCCTCGCGTGTCTCCTGTAAAACGGAGTTCTTCACCAGCCGTTAGCCGAATCGATAAACCATGAGTCTTGACGACCTGCGCAAAGAACTGACTGCTGTCGACCGGCAAATCGTCGACCTGATCGCCGAACGTCAGCGCCTGGTCGGCGACATAGGCCGCAACAAGCAGTCCACAGGCACGGGCACGCGCGATTATGCCCGGGAAAAAGATGTGCTCGACATGGGCCGCACCCAGGCGGAGAAACTCGGTATCGATCCTGACCTGGCTGAAGACGTGCTGCGAAAACTGATTCGCTCCTCCCTGGCAAGCCAGGAGCGCGAACGCGTCATTGCCGAGGGCAAAGGGGACGGTCAGCGTGTGCTTGTCATCGGTGGCGCCGGCAAAATGGGCGGCTGGTTTGTCGACTTCTTCGCATCGCAGGGTTTCGATACGACGATTGCGGATAGCAATGTTGGAAACGGACCGGGAAGGTTCAATAGCTGGACCGATGCCGGCGTCGACTACGATGTTATCGTCGTTGCTGCGCCACTCGCTGTTTCGGGCCGAATCCTCGCACAGCTGGCGGTTCTCAAGCCGGCGGGACTCGTGTTCGACATTGGCTCCCTCAAGACACCGCTGATCGATGGACTGACAGAGTTGCGGAGTGCCGGTTGCCGCGTCACGTCATTGCATCCGATGTATGGGCCGGAGACCCGGTTACTTTCGGGTCACCACCTTATTTTTTGCGACGCCGGCGTGCCAGAGGCAACGCAGGCGGCGAAAGAACTGTTCAGCTCCACAATGGTCGAGCAGCTTGAAATGGGACTCGATGATCATGACCGCCTGATCGCGTACGTGCTTGGTTTGTCGCACGCTTTGAACATCGCGTTTTTTACGGCGCTGGCCGAAAGCGGTGAGGCGGCTCCAAAACTCGCGCAACTGTCGTCAACGACGTTTGATTCGCAGTTGCTCGTGTCGGCAGCGGTTGCACAGGACAATCCGCACCTCTATTTCGAGATTCAAAACCTGAACAAGTTCGGACTTGGTCCACTTGATGCCTTGTGCGATGCAGCGAACCGGATTCGCAAGAGCGTCGCAAATGGCGACAAAGAGGGCTTTATCGATCTCATGGAGAAAGGCCGCCAATACATGGCGTTGCGCGGCTGACAGTAGCAACAATCGGAGGGATGCGAGCATGGAAACCGCAGACGATTTGGTCACCCGCCTGGTGGCGGCCGAGCGGGAACTCGAAGAGCTAAAAGCCGAGGTCGCCCGCAACGATGCCAAGATGCATCGTACGCAGCAACGGGAACTCAGGTTGTTGCACGCGGACGACCTGCAAACCCTGATTCACGAGTTGACTGACGGGCTGAGCTCGAGCCACAACCTCGACCACGTTTCAGTTGTCCTCTGCGACCCTGACCACGATGTGCGCCATTTGTTGTTGGCGGCCGGGACACCTGCCGAGGGCTTCGATGGCTTGTTGATGGTCGAGTCCCTGACCGGTCTAGCACCGCAGTATGTCGCGCTGCGTCAACCCTGGCTTGGAGCGTTCGCGGCTTGTGACCATCAACTTATTTTTCCGCAGTCCACAGACCTTGCCAGCGTGGCGATAATTCCGTTGACACATCGAAGAGAGCTGATCGGCAGCATCAATCTCGGTAGCCGCGATGCGAAACGATACACACGTGCGCATGCGACGGATTTCCTCGCTCATCTTGGAGTGATCGCCTCTTATTGTGTCGACAACACAGTCAATCGCGCGCGCCTGTTGCGCAGCGGTTTTACTGACGTTCTTACCGGTTGGCATAACCGCCGCTACCTGCAGGTGCGTCTGCATGAGGAACTTGCGAGAGCGCGACGCGATCGCCATCACTTGGTATGCCTGATGCTCGACGTGGATCATTTCAAGAAAGTGAATGATTCTTTTGGTCATGCGGCAGGCGATGCTGTGTTGCAGGAATTGGCAAACCGCATCGACGCGCAGGTTCGTGCCAGCGATGTTGCGGCTCGGTACGGTGGCGAAGAGTTTATCGTGTTGCTTCCCGACACCGATATTTCCTCCGGTGTAAGACTCGCTGAACGCATTCGAGAGGCTGTGGCTGCTGTGCCGTATGAGTTGCCGGGTGGCGAACAGCAGGCGATTACGGCATCTATCGGTATCGCGGGTGTTACGCCCGACGCCGACGCCGATGACCTCAAGACGATCGGCGAGTCCTTGATTGCTCGCGCTGATGTAGCACTGTATCGCGCGAAGTCAGACGGCCGGGACCGGCTCGCTATGGACGAGGGCTGATCATGTTTCGAATCCTGAACCTGGTTTTGTTAGCGGTGTGTTGTGCCAGTTGCGGGCAACCACCGGAGTCGCAGTCAACAGAGGTCAGAAAAGAGCCTGTTGTTGTCTACGCAGCTTTTGAAGACGACGCAGCGCTCGTAGACGCAGCTGAACGGTATACCGAGAAGACCGGTGTCCTGGTTATCGTTCGTCGGGGCGCAGCGACCGGTATTGTCGATGACATGATCAAAAACAACATATCGCCGCCGGCAGACGTGCTAGTGACCCGTTCGGTCGTCGATGCTTGGCGAGCAGCTGACGAGAGCGCGCTGCGGCCGCTTTTTTCGGGGCTGGCCAGGGAGCACGTGCCAGCGTGGGCCCGGGATCCGGATGATCTGTGGTTTGGAACACAAGTCCATTCAGCCGTGATCGTTCACAAACTTGCCGGCCTGCAGGCTGACGACGTGCCCGACGTCGGCGCGCTCGCAGATCCGCAATTCTCGGGAACGCTCTGCCTGTCTTCGTCCGCTATTTCGGTCAACCGCACGGTCATCGCGACTATGGTCAGCGAACTCGGCGTTCGACCGGCAGAGCTTGTCGTACGAGGCTGGATCAAGAACCTCGCGGCACCGCCGTTCAAGGACGAAGCACAGTTGATTCGGGCAATTGAGAGCGGGGCCTGCGGTATCGGCATTGTCTCAAACATAGCGCTTGATATCGCAAACACTGATATTGAGGAAATCATGCCCGCGACCTGGTTTGCCGATGTTGAGGCGGTCGGCATCGCGCGACATGCTCGTAATCCTGATGGCGCGATAGAGTTCGTAGAATGGTTGCTCACGGACTCCGGGATTGCTGACGCCGTGGGCGACCCGTCCATTGAGCGGGAAAATGTCAGTGTCGTCGCCTGGTATTACGAAGACGCGGTCAAACTGGCCGAGCGGGCCAGGTACGACTAGTTCTCCAGGTGCTTATCGGGACAACGGCGGGCGGCTGTCCGACATAAGAAGGACAAGCGTTTGCTGTGCCTTTTTCGCGTTGACCAGGTCACGCGGCTCGAGCATTTCACACCCGTCCCGAATCATCTGGTCGATATCGACCGGATAGTGCTTACAGTCGTCCGGACGGTCGTGATAGATGCCGCAAACATACTTTTCCTGGTCTGGCACTTTTTCCAACCACGGGCATCTTGTCAGCGGTTTGCCGGTGACCGGGTTTACCCAGATTTGGCCATCGCGAACATACTCAAATATGTCCGGCCGGTGCGTTTCCCACCAGTCAATCTCGGCACTTGTCGCCGACAGGCCACCGTCACCGTAATGAATACAGCATTTGCCACACTGATTGCAGGCCTTCATACGATTAGCGGCCCCGAGTCTGGCCGCGACTCATCAGTATCAGAAACAACGGCACGCCGATCGCGGCCGTTAGTGCGCCAACCGGTAGTTGCCGTGGCGCCATGACCGTCCGCGCCAGTGTATCTGCCATGACGAGCAAACTGCCCCCCGCCAAAGCAGAAGCCGGAACGACAATGCGATGGTCGCTGCCGGCCACAAGACGAACGAGATGCGGCACGACCAGCCCGATAAAGCCGATTACGCCGACCGTCGTAACCGACAGCGCGGTCGCGAGCGAGGCTGCGGCGAACACGATATAGCGAAAGCCAACCACAGGCATGCCTGCGATCGCGGCCTGGAGCTCGCCTCGGGACAGAACGTTCAGGTGCCTGGCTGATAACGTGGCGCCTGCAGCCAGCACAAGCATTAGCCACAGCACGCGCCCGGGTTCATAGGCAAAACTCAGATCGCCCATCAGCCAGAACAGCATGCCGCGCAGGTTCTGTTCCGGGCTAAGGGCAAGCAACAGGGTTGTAGCCGCGCTGAATCCGGCAGCAAGAACGACGCCGGTCAGTAGCAGGCGCGCCGGCGCCCAGCTTCCGGTTCCGTGCGCAATCGAGAACACCAGCAGCGTCGCAGCCATCGCACCGCCAAACGCCGCAATGTCAATGAGGATGCTGCTCAAGCCGAGAATCATCGCGCACAGGGCGGCGACCGCCGCGCCACCGGAACTGCCAAGAATGTACGGCTCTGCCAGCGGATTGCGCAGCAGAACCTGCATCAGGACGCCGGCAATCGCGAGCAGACCGCCGACAGAAAATGCCGTCAATGCCCGTGGCAGCCGCAGGTCCATAACCAGTGCGCGAGTGTTCTCGGGTGCCTCGCCAAAGAGTGCGCGCATGGCATCGCCAAAACCGATATCCGCGCTGCCCGACGCAAGCGCGAAGACCATCGCGCCGATCGCAACACCGAACAGTCCGGCAAACAACACTAATCTCCGCCCAGCAAGCAATGAATGTCCCCCATGTGACTGAAGACACGGACAATGCACATAATTGGTGTAAAGTTAAAGGCAGTTAGAGTTTTCGTATCGGTTGCAATGAGCAACGACTGGATTGATGGTGAGGGATTCCGCGCCAACGTCGGCATCATCCTGACTGACGTGGACGGCAAGCTGATGCTGGCCGGCCGGGCAGGCAGCAAGGGCTGGCAATTTCCGCAAGGTGGCGTGCTTGTCGGTGAGGATCCCGAAGAAGCGATGTATCGCGAGCTCCGCGAGGAGGTCGGTCTCGAGCGCACGGATGTCGAGCTGCTCGGCGTGACCTCGGACTGGCTCCGGTACCGCTTGCCCGACAAATTTGTAAGGCGCAACAGCGAGCCGCTTTGCATTGGGCAAAAGCAGCGCTGGTTCATGCTCCATCTCACCTCCTCGACAGAAAATGTCCGTTTCGATCGTTGTGACCAGCCCGAATTCGACCGCATTCGCTGGGTTGACTACTGGCGACCCGTAAATGAAGTCATCTACTTCAAACGTCGTGTTTATGCGCGCGCCCTGCATGAACTCGGATCAACCGCATATCCGCAGGATCTGCCGCCGCGGCCACGCTGGTGGCCCAAGCGCTGGCGGGCCGTGTTCGACAAGGACATCGCAGCGTCCAATTCGTGACGTACCGCACTTCTCTCGACCCGGACCACCGCGTAACATAATGTCTTTTCACGGATGAGCCCAGGAATGGCACGACATTCATCACTACAGTTGCACAGCCGCGGGCGCGTCTTCATGACGCGCGCGGTATTTGCGGTGCTGATACTCGGATTCGCCTACCTCGTCTTTGAGTTCGGCCGCATCCAGGCCAACTACAACATTGTGGATGCGGGCAAGGAACGTCAGCTGTACGAAGACCGCATTGCCGGTCTTGAAAATGAAATAGTCGGGCTCAATGAGGAAATTGCGCTACTTGAAACGCACCGCGATATCGACCGCGAGGCTTACAGGGAAGTTGAAATAAGTCTCACAACGCTGCAGTCGAAAATCCAGGAGCAGACCGATGCCATCGCGTTTTATCGCGGCATCGTGTCTCCTGCGGATGGCGCGGCAGGGCTAAAGGTCCAGGACCTCAGGCTGACGCGCAGTCAGGACGAACTCGCCTACAACGTGCGTCTTGTACTCGTGCAATCGCTGAAGCACGATCGCAAGGTAACCGGCGACGTAAGCCTGGTTGTTCAGGGTGAGGAAGATGGCGTTACGACAACCTACAGTTACGCACAGTTGCTGCCTGAGGACTCGAGCGCAAGCTGGCCATTTTCAGTTCGATATTTTCAGGACTTTGACAGGGAGATCGTACTGCCTGACGGGTTTATGCCGGAATCGATCACGATAGAGGTACGCTCGAAAACGCGGTCGATTTCCAGCATTGAAGAGAGTTACTCCTGGGCGACAAGTCCGGGCTGACACTGATTAGCCGCCTGTTAGGGCACATTGGAGAAGTACATGTTTGGTCGGAAACAACAAAGCAGGCACAACCACGTGGATACGCTCGTTGGCGCCAACACCAAGGTCAATGGAGACCTGCATTTCGAGGGCGGCTGCCACGTTGACGGTACCGTCAAAGGTAATGTCAGTGCGGATCCGGAGAGTAATGCGGCGCTCAG
>CALZHX010000142.1 GCA_945787435.1 uncultured Woeseiaceae bacterium | reverse complement strand
CGAAAGTTGGCGCAAACAAGCCCCCGGAAGGCGCTGTGGGCGGAGCGCGCCGCCAGCTGCCAATGATCAAGAAGTTCGTTATCGACAACAACATCGCATCGATTCCGGGCACGGAAGACGCTCTCGTCGATGAAGCGCCGCCACACCGTCGATTCAACTTTGCCTATATCAATATTCCGGGCCCGTTTGAGACCGGCATGCCGTCGACGTACTTCATTGCACCTCCGGATCCGGCCTGGTCCGAGGAGGATCAGCTGGCCTACATACCGGGCGAGACTGACTTGCTGGCGACATCGGTTCACGAGGTCTGGCCGGGACATTTCCTTCAGTTCCTGCACTCGAATCGCGCGGAGAACAACGTGGGGCAACATTTCGGCACCTACACGTTTAGCGAAGGTTGGGCCCATTACACCGAACAGATGATGGTGGACGCGGGCCTCGGTGACGGTGACCCGGAAGTACGCATCGGCCAGTTACTTAACGCGCTGTTGCGCAATGTCCGCTACATGTCCGCCATCGGCCTGCATACCGAAGGCATGACCGTTGAGGAAAGCCAGAAGATGTTCGAAGAGCTGGCCTTCCAGGACTTCGGCAATGCGAGCCAGCAGGCCTATCGCGGCACTTATGATCCGGGCTACCTGAACTACACACTGGGCAAGCTCATGATCAACAAGCTGCGCGAAGACTGGACCGACGGGCGCGGTGGCCGCGAAGCCTGGGGCAAGTTTCACGACCAGTTCCTGAGCTATGGTGTGCCGCCCATTCCGCTGATTCGCGAGCAGATGCTGGGCGATGACTACGAAGGCGACGAGTCGATATTGCCTGACTGAGTCTAGAGCTTATCTTTATCGAGAACAGGTAGTTCGTTGCCGAACAGCCGTGTCATGAATAGCGAATTGCTCGTCTCGTAAACGCCCGTCATCGAGGGATACCTCGCATCGGGGTCCTGCAGATTCATCAGCACCACGCCGTCACCGTCGATCAGGAATACGTGCGAGTAGGGCTCGGCCTTCGGTCGCACGCCGGCTGGCAGGCGTTGCACGACCTTGCGCAGGAATGGCTTGTCGGACAACGCATCGAGTAACTCGACACGCGGCGCGACCAGGCCGGCCCAGAAATTGCCATTCAGTCCGTTATTGATGTTGTCCGGAAAGGCGGGCAGGTTGTCGATAAGAACGTCGGTCTCGCCGGCTCTCGCTCCAAGTAGCCAGTGTTTGAGTATGCGGTACGAGCCGGTTTCAGCGACGAGCAGATAGGACTGGTCGTCGCTAATGGCGACACCGTTCGCGAACTGCAGTCCGTCGATGATGATCCTTGCCTGACCCTCGTCCGGATGAAACGCAATAATTCGTCCGTGCCCGCCATGCTCCATGATGTCAAGCAGGCTGCCTTCATAGGTGCCGGCTGATTCCTGTGCGCCGAATTTTGTGCTCGCCTCGGAAAAATAGATCGTGCCGTCATCCGCGATGGCGAGGTCGTCGGCATATACGAGTGGCTGTCCGTCAAGTTGACTGAGCAGGGACTCGACGCGACCGTCCGGGGATATTCGTTGCAGGCCCGTGTAGGCGTTGGCGACAACAAATGAGCCATCTGCATCTGTCTCGATGCCGAGTGCGCGGCCACCGACGTCTGCAAATTCACGGACCCTGCCGTAGCCGTCGATTTGCAGGATCAGTCCGGCTTTTGTCGTTGCGTAGAGGAGACCGTCGTGGCCCGAGGTTACGTCTTCGGGGCCATGATGAGGTCCGAGATCAATGGCACGGGCCTGTCCAAGACGGTCATCAGGTCCGAACGGGTCAACAAGGCCCTGATTGACTGGCGCGTCCCACGCGACAGGGTCGATGGGTACTGGCCAAAACAGCAAGTAGAGGGTTGCAACAGTCAGGAGCGAGCCAATTACAACGAGTGGGCGTTTCATGGCTCGCTCGAACTTAGCGCTTACCGTCGATCATGAGCAAGAACTCGGAGCGTGTTCGCGCGTCCTTGCGGAATGTGCCGATCATCTGGCTGGTGACCATGGATACTTCGGTCTTGTGGATGCCGCGCGTCGTCATGCACTGGTGAGTCGCTTCGATCACGACGCCGACACCTTTTGGCTTGAGTACGTCTTCGATGCAATTGGCGATTTGTGCTGTCATTTTCTCCTGCACCTGGAAGCGCCGCGCGAACGCTTCAACCACGCGCGCCAGCTTGCTGATGCCGACAACCTTGTTCTTGGGCAAATAACCAACATGGGCCTTGCCAATGATTGGCGCCATATGATGTTCGCAGTGCGACTCGAAGCCGATGTCGCGCAGGACGATCATCTCGTCATAGCCCTCGACCTCCTCGAAAGTGCGCTTGAGGTAGCCAACCGGATCCTGTTTGTAGCCGCCAAACCAGTCCTCGTAGGCCCTGGCCACTCGCGCGGGTGTATCGACAAGACCTTCGCGCCTCGGATCGTCGCCCGCCCACAGCAGTAACGTGTGGATGGCTTGTTCGGCCTGCTTGCGGCTGGGTTTTCTCGCTTTTCTGGTTTTCTTCGGCAAATTAACCTCCCAGGCCGATTGAGCAGCTGACACCGGTGCCACCAAGCCCGCAGTATCCGCCGGGGTTCCTG